>NZ_JBNGCJ010000901.1:0-2471 GCF_049974785.1 Vibrio genomosp. F10 str. 9ZD137 | reverse complement strand
TGTAATTGGGACGCTGGCTGGTGGGGCGCTAGGGGTGCTGCTTGCGGTTAACCTTAATACGATTCTCGAAACGATGGGCGTTGCGCTATTTTCTGTGGGCGGACAGCTGCCCATATTGATCAACCCATCGCAAATATTCATTGTTGTTGTTTTAGCGGTTGTGCTGAGTTTATTGGCCACCTTGTTTCCTTCGTACCGCGCATCATCCGTCAAACCAGCCGAGGCTTTAAGATATGAGTAATCTTCTACAATGTCATAACGTTTGTAAAACCTATCATGACGGCTCTTTGGATACGCAGGTTCTTAAAGGGGTCAGTTTTGACCTTAAAAAAGGCGAGTTGGTCTCCATCATTGGGACATCAGGATCGGGGAAGAGCACCTTATTGCACATCCTTGGCGCATTGGATGATTGCACTGAAGGAAACGTGACGTTCCTAGAGCACAATCTGGCGTCACTGAGCTCAAACAAGCAGGCAAAGATCCGGAATCGTCATCTTGGTTTCGTTTATCAGTTCCACCATCTTCTTGCGGATTTTTCAGCTTTAGAAAACGTCGCTATGCCTTTGCTTATCGGTGGAATGAAGCGCAGTGAAGCGAATGCAGCAGCAAAGGCATTGCTTGATAAAGTCGGGTTGACACACCGCATTGGGCATCGTCCATCAGAGCTTTCCGGTGGAGAACGTCAACGAGTCGCGATTGCGCGTGCGTTAGTGAATAAACCGGACCTTGTTTTGGCTGATGAGCCAACAGGCAACCTTGACCACGCCACGGCATTGTCGATTTATGATCTGATGCGCCAGCTGAATCAAGAATCGGGTACCGCATTTTTGGTCGTGACACACGACAGTGAACTTGCTGCGAAGATGGACAGGCAGCTTAAAATGCAAGATGGGTTGTTGGTGCAAGACGGGTCTTTCATTCATGACGAGGCCGTGTAATGTTTTCTTCACTTTCGCTGTTTATTGGTGGCCGATTTAGTCGCGCGAAGCAACGTAATAAAATGGTGTCGTTCATTTCATTGTCATCAACGATTGGTATTGCCGTTGGGGTTGCAGTGATCATCATTGGCCTGTCAGCGATGAACGGGTTTGAACGAGAGCTTCGAGATAGAGTGCTGTCGGTTGTTTCTCATGGCGAGTTTGAAGGGGTACAAAAGCCCATTCAGGACTGGCCTAAAATGGTGAAACAAGCCAAAGACAATAACAACGTCTTGGCTGCTGCCCCTTTTATTAAATTGACGGCATTGGCTGAAAAAGGATCGCAGTTAAAAGCAGTGGAAATACGAGGCATTGAGCCGACATTGGAAGCTGAAGTGTCGAGTCTAATGGAATTTGTTGACGCGAAAGTGTGGGAATCCTTCCATCCAGGGGCTGGGCAGATCATTCTCGGTCAAGGTGTCGCTCAAGCGGTTGGCGTTGAGGTTGGCGACTCGTTAACTTTAATGCTACCTGTCATTAATGGAACGACAAAGGTACAAGCGCCAAAGCGCGTTAGGGTAAAGGTAGCGGGTCTCTTGACGCTTAATGGTCAGATAGACCATAACTTGGCGATAATCCCGCTTGAAGACGCCCAGCAATACGCCCAATTAGGTGACAAAGTCACTGGCGTATCGATTAAGGTAGATGAAGTCCTTAACGCGACCTTCATTGTGCGTAATGTAGGAAACCAGTTAGAAGAGTATGTGTATCTGCGCAGTTGGCAGCAAAAGTTTGGATTCTTATATCGCGATATTCAATTGGTTAGAACCATCATGTATTTAGTGATGGTACTCGTCATTGGCGTAGCAAGTTTTAATATTGTATCGACACTCATGATGGCGGTAAAAGATCGAGCAGCTGAAATAGCGATTCTACGTACTATGGGGGCTACTGATGGCCTAATTAAACGAATATTTGTTTGGCAAGGCGTTTTTTCCGGAGTGCTTGGCAGTGTTGCGGGTAGTGTAATTGGGGTCTTAATTGCGTTTAATCTGACGTCAATAATTAGCGGATTAGAGACGCTGTTAGATCATCAGTTCCTGTCCGGTGATATCTATTTTGTCGATTTTTTGCCTTCACAAGTTATGTTTAATGACGTGGTGTTGGTATCTATGACCGCCATTACGCTGAGTTTATTGGCAACGTGGTATCCCGCTTCGCGTGCGAGTAAGCTGAATCCAGCAAGTGTATTGAGTGCGAAATAGAACGCCTTTTGGCCTTGTCGACTCGTTTGATTACCTTGAGCTAATGGGTTGAAAATAAATCAAACAGCCAAAAACAGGTTGTAAATAGCAACACGAAAAAAGGACCCATGTGGTCCTTTTTCATTGTTAGTCTACTTCGTCATACACTGATGGCTAAATATGAATGCCAGTTTACGGAATGCGATTGTATCTTTGTGCTTAAAATCGCTAGCGTAATCGACGTTGTTGCCAACTTCTTACTACTGAATAACGCCATAAGCCTCGAATACCAAAATAGCCAATCATAGCG
>NZ_JBNGCJ010000900.1:0-1605 GCF_049974785.1 Vibrio genomosp. F10 str. 9ZD137 | reverse complement strand
TTGTGTGTCTAACGTGGAAGGCGAAGGTGAAGTGCGTAAATTCGCATAACCGTTATGCGCATAAACCTTGTTTGCATTTGAAACATAAGTGAACTTTTTATTGTTTTCATAGCCCCAGTATCAACTGGGGTTATTTTTTAGGAAGATTATGAACGAACAAGCAATCACACTAAAACATTCAGGCGTTCGTTGGCTATGGCTTGCGATGGTCATTTTTTTTGCTGATATAGGCATAAAATTCGTTGTTCTTGAGCATATGGGGTATGGCTGGGCAAACCGAATCGAGGTCTTGCCATTCTTTAATCTATTGCATGTACACAATTACGGAGCAGCTTTTAGCTTTCTCGCTGATCAGCCCGGTTGGCAGCGTTGGTTTTTTTCTACCATCGCCTTTATTGTTACAGGCATGCTCACTTACTGGATGAGTAAGTTACCCGCAACCGAGAAGTGGAATAATATCGCTTATGCCATGATCATTGGTGGTGCTGTTGGGAATGTATTTGATCGTATTGTTCATGGTTTTGTTGTCGATTACCTGGATTTCTATTGGGGAAACTACCATTGGCCAGCGTTCAATCTCGCTGATGCCGCGATTTGTATCGGTGCGGCTATGATCATATTGGATGGTTTTCGTAAAAAAAATCAGACAAAAAAAGCGTGATTAAGGCCATTTAAAATTCGCCCAGCCCTTCAAAATTGAAATAACCCTAAGCGCTGTCTGTTGTTCAGATGGCGCTTTTTGTTTACCCTGCACTTCTATCACACAACAAGATCACACAACAAGGAAGAGAAGAAACGTGGCGACCATAAAAAAAGACTCAGCAGTAACGCTTCATTTCACCATTAAACTGCAAGATGGCTCTGTAGCCGATAGTACTCAGAACATGGGGAAACCTGCAAAATTGATCATTGGTGATGGCAGCCTAAGTGATAACTTTGAGCAATGCTTAGTGGGCTTGTCAGCGGGAGAGAAAAAGGCCATTGAGCTTAAAGCAATCGACGCATTCGGCATGCCAAATCCAGACAATATTCATTACATGGACAGAGCAAAGTTTGTCGGTGATGCAGAAGTCGAAGTGGGGACGGTTATGGCATTCTCTGGCCCTGATGGCGCGGAGATCCCGGGGATTATCACTGATATCGCGGGCGACTCTGTCACGGTTGATTTTAATCACCCTCTTGCCGGGCAAGATGTGACCTTCGAAGTCGACATTTTGTCTGTTGAATAAGTTATCGTAAAATATCGAACATTGAGATGAACTCGCATGAGTAAAGACATGAAAATTCTTTTAGCTAACCCACGTGGCTTTTGTGCCGGTGTAGACCGTGCCATTAGCATTGTGGAACGCGCACTTGAAATCTATGAAGCGCCGATATACGTGCGTCATGAAGTGGTGCATAACCGCTTTGTGGTCGAAGGGCTAAAGCAGCGCGGTGCGGTGTTTGTGGAAGAACTGGATGAAGTGCCAGATGGCCAGATTGTCATTTTTTCGGCCCATGGTGTATCTCAGGCGGTTCGACAAGAAGCTAAAGTACGTGAATTAACCGTCTTTGATGCGACTTGCCCATTGGTGACAAAAGTCCATATGGAAGTCGCAAGAGCCA
>NZ_JBNGCJ010000899.1:0-307 GCF_049974785.1 Vibrio genomosp. F10 str. 9ZD137 | reverse complement strand
CTTCGCTCAAGTATAGCCAAGCGTTGCTCACACCTTAATGCGGCGTTATCAGGCTTACGAAATTGGCTTTTGGGGTGTTGTGAGTTTGGTCGTGTTTGGAAGGGCAGTTTTCAATTGAATGTGTTTTGCATTGTGGTTTTAAAGTAATATTTAAAGTGTTTCAGTTTCGGTGTTAAATCTCGGTTTTTCACTGGATTTAAAATAAGTGTTCAATTTCACATTCGTTGTGCAATTTTCCATTTATTAACGGCGTTGAAATCTATTAAGGTTTCCACTCGCCATGCTAACAAGGCGTTTAAACGGAACA
>NZ_JBNGCJ010000898.1:0-2970 GCF_049974785.1 Vibrio genomosp. F10 str. 9ZD137 | reverse complement strand
AACAATGATTGTGGCATCGGTGGTTTCAACGTTAGGTGCGGTTGTCGTTGGGGTGCCTATTGGTGTTCTGACAGCGATATTTATTGCTGAAATAGCCCCTAAGCGCGTTGCCGATATTATTCGCCCAGCGGTAGAGCTTCTAGCGGGCATACCATCGGTGGTTTACGGCTTTTTTGGCTTAGTGATAATTGTTCCCCTGATCCAAAACATCTTCCAAGTCCCAGCAGGTAACACCATTTTAGCCGGGATTATTGTACTAGGGGTGATGATTCTTCCTACCGTCATTACTGTGTCTGAAACATCCATTCGTGCAGTGCCACGAACCTATAAAGAAGGCTCACTGGCGCTCGGTGCATCGAAGATTTTTACCATTTTCAAGTTACTCGTTCCCGCGGCAAGATCCGGCATTATGACGGGTGTCATTTTAGGCATTGGCAGAGCGTTGGGTGAAACCATGGCGATCATTATGGTGATGGGTAATGCACCGGCGATGCCAGAAGGGATTCTTGATTCAGCACGAACGTTAACCGCGAATATCGCTATTGAAATGTCCTACGCAAGTGGCGTCCATGCGAATGCATTGTATGCGACAGGGGTCGTTTTATTGGTGTTTATTATGATGCTGAACGCGGCGCTTCTGTATCTAAATCGTGAGAAGGCGAGGTAGTGACAATGAATAGAGTGAAATTAAAGCAGTCTCGCCAGTTTAAGGACAATGTTCTTACGGCATTCGTATGGGCTGCAGCGGGCTTGACGGTTGGTTTTCTGTTTTGGATTATGTGGTACATCCTGTCCAATGGTCTTCAACACGTAGATTGGGCATTCATTACTGGAAATTACAGTCACACTGGCGATTCTCAGGGTATTTTCCCGATGATCGTGTCTACTGTTTACATGGTCATTGCTTCCATTTCGGTTGCGGCGCCTCTGGGCATTATGACCGCTATTTATCTCACTGAGTATGCCAAGGTGGGCAGTAAACTGGTTAAGGTGATTCGATTCTGTACCGAGTCATTAGCGGGTATTCCGTCGATAATCTTCGGCCTGTTTGGTATGACCTTCTTTGTGGTGATCATGGGCTTTGGGTTCTCGATCTTATCGGGTGCATTAACGCTGAGCATATTGATTCTTCCGGTCATCATTCGAACCACGGAAGAAGCCTTAATGGCGGTACCACAAACATACAGAGAAGGCTCTTATGGATTGGGTGCGCCAAAAATTTACACCATCTGGCGCTTAATCTTACCAAGCGCAATGCCCGGTATTATCACTTCGGTCATTTTAAGTATTGGTCGAGTTATCGGTGAATCCGCCCCTGTCTTTCTCACGGCGGGTATGGTCGCTCGAATTCCAGATTCTTTAATGGATTCTGGACGTACATTGACTGTCCATTTATACAAATTAACCACTGAGCTTTTTACCATTGAAGAGTGGAATCAAGCGTATGGCACTGCCACGGTTCTTATTGTTGTTGTATTGCTTATCAACACAATAACCAAATTGATTGCAAGTCGTTTTAACACCGCTACTTACTAACTTGAAAAAGCATGAATGTGAAAAGCACTAATTCGCAAAATCATTAGCGAAAAAGAGTATTCAGAGTAAGGCTCAGGACATATAAGAGCCGATATAAAGCGTGTTGAAATAAGACGATTGACCGAATTTAGAGATAAACAAAATGAATAAATTTAATATTGAAAACCTGAACCTGTTTTACGGCCAGAACCAAGCGCTTAAATCGATTAATTTGCCGATTCCGACTCGCCAAGTGACGGCATTAATTGGCCCGTCAGGCTGTGGTAAATCGACCCTTTTGCGTTGTCTTAATCGTATGAATGATCTGATTGAAGGGGTGACGATTAACGGCGGCCTTGAAATGGATGGTCAGGATATCTACGGCGATATTGATGTGTCAGACCTTCGTATTCGAGTGGGGATGGTATTCCAAAAGCCCAACCCTTTCCCAATGAGTATCTATGAAAATGTCGCGTATGGATTGCGTGCTCAAGGCATTAAAGACAAAAAGCATCTTGATGAAGTCGTAGAGCGTTCGTTACGTGGTGCTGCATTATGGGATGAAGTGAAAGATCGTTTAAAAGCACACGCATTTGGCCTATCAGGTGGTCAGCAGCAGAGACTCTGTATTGCTCGTACCATTGCGATGGCACCGGATGTGATTTTGATGGATGAGCCGACTTCTGCCCTTGACCCAATCGCGACGCACAAGATTGAAGAGCTAATGGAAGAGCTTAAGAAAGACTATACGATTGTTATTGTGACGCACTCGATGCAGCAAGCGCGTCGTATTTCAGATAGAACGGCGTTTTTCTTGATGGGTGAGCTCGTTGAACACAACGATACTCAAGTGATATTCAGTGATCCAAAAGATGACCGTACTAAAGGCTATGTTAACGGCGACTTTGGGTAGAAGCTCAATATCATACTGGGGATGCTGCTTGGGAAAATGGGAAAACGCTCGGCAGACGAACTGGTGTATAAAATTAAAATAACTATAAGCGATGGAAACTTTGCCCCTCTTAATGAGGGGCTTTTTTATGTGTTGCCTAGTGTGTTATGTGCGGTCTAGTGTTATGTGCGGTCTGGTGTTATGTGAGATCTAGTGTAACGCGTAGGTAACGACTAAAAATCCGCATCGACTTGAAAGTGCATTCGCTCTTTGCTGTAAGGGTGTTCAAAAGCCAGAGACTCAGCGTGTAAGTGCAAACGGTTTGATTTGGTACCGTATAAGTCATCACCGACAATAGGCATATTGAGCCCATCTTGATGTGCACAGTGCACACGAAGTTGATGAGTTCGCCCTGTTTTAGGGTAAAGGTATACTTTAGTTCGGCCGTTTGTCGTGGCGATTTTTTCCCAATGCGTTTCAGCGGCTTTACCATGTTCAACGCAAACTAGTTGACGAGGCCGGTCGTACAAATCACCGCGTAACGGCAGTGACACATCGCCACT
>NZ_JBNGCJ010000897.1:0-6897 GCF_049974785.1 Vibrio genomosp. F10 str. 9ZD137 | reverse complement strand
CTAATCTTCGATGATAACGGCCGATAGTGATCTATCGGCCAAGCAGATAAAGAGAAAAATTATGACTAAAAAAACCGTTGTCGTCGCACTGGGTGGTAATGCTCTTCTTCGCCGTGGTGAGCCATTGGAAGCCGAAGTTCAGCGCCACAATATTGAAACAGCCGTCAAAACGATTTCTGAAATTGCCAAAGATTATCAAGTCGTGCTTGTGCATGGCAATGGCCCACAAGTCGGGCTTTTGGCACTGCAAGGTTTGGAATACAAAGCGGTTAGCCCTTATCCGCTGGATGTGTTGGGCAGTGAAACTCAAGGCATGATCGGATACATGTTGATGCAGGAATTTAAGAATCACCTGCCTGATCGAAATATCTCCTGCATGCTGACCCAAATGACGGTCGATGCCAACGACCCAGCATTTTCTGATCCAACCAAGCCGATTGGACCGATTTATGAGGAAGAAGAAGCCCGCGAGTTGGCGGAAAAGTATCATTGGACAGTCAAACCTGATGGACAACACTTTCGCCGTGTGGTCCCTAGCCCTCAACCAACAGGCATCGTTGAACACCAAGCGATCACCAAGTTAATTGATGAGGGACATTTAGTCATCTGCACGGGTGGCGGCGGTATTCCGGTTAAAAAAGTGGATGGGAAGCTAGTGGGAGTGGAAGCCGTCATTGATAAAGACATGTCAGCGGCTTATCTCGCCAAACAGTTGGAAGCCGATGCCTTACTGATTCTCACCGCTACTGATGCGGTTTACCTGGATTGGGGCAAGCCTACCCAACATGCTCTGCGCAGCACGACCCCGAGTGAGCTTTCAAAATACCAGTTTGATGCCGGTTCGATGGGGCCAAAAATTGAAGCATCTTGTGAGTTTATTAAACAGGGAGGCAAAGTCGTCGGTATCGGTGCGTTAGAAGACGGCTTACAGATCCTACAAGGCACTGCGGGCACTAATATTGTTCGCGAATAACCGTTAAAAAACCAGACATAATAATCAGTATCAGTCATCACAATAATCGCTGCGCGGCTTAATTCGTCATCTGACATTCAGCCACGCATCAAACAGAAGGAATACATCATGGCTTTTAATCTACGTAACCGTAACTTTCTAAAACTTCTCGATTTTACTCCGCGTGAAATACAGCACTTGCTTGACCTTTCTGCTGAACTCAAAAAAGCAAAATACAACGGCTACGAACAACCGCGACTCACCGGTAAAAACATTGCTCTGATCTTTGAAAAAAGCTCGACACGCACTCGATGCGCCTTTGAAGTGGCTGCCTTTGACCAAGGTGCTCAAGTCTCTTACTTGGGGCCTTCAGGTTCGCAAATAGGCCATAAAGAGTCGATGAAAGATACCGCGCGCGTTCTTGGCCGTATGTACGATGGAATAGAATACCGCGGCTTTGGTCAAGAGATCGTCGAAGAACTAGGGGCTCACGCGGGTGTTCCCGTTTGGAATGGTTTAACAGACGAGTTTCACCCAACACAGATCTTGGCGGATTTCTTAACCATGATGGAACACGGGCGCGGCAAACAGTTGCACGAGATTAAGTTTGCCTACCTCGGAGATGCTCGCAATAACATGGGAAACTCACTGTTGGTTGGCGCAGCCAAAATGGGCATGGACATCCGTCTCGTTGCTCCTAAACAGTTCTGGCCAGAAGAACAGCTCCTGGAAAAATGCCAAGATATCGCCAAAGAAACGAATGCAAAGATCACCTTAACCGAGGACGTTCAAGAAGGCATACAAGGTTGCGATTACCTTTACACCGATGTTTGGGTTTCTATGGGCGAAGCAAAAGAAGCTTGGGCTGAGCGTATTAACCTTATGCTCCCTTACCAGGTCAACATGAATATGCTCAAAGCGACAGGCAACCCTCATGTGAAATTCATGCATTGCCTTCCTGCGTTTCATGGTGAAGATACGACGGTTGGAAAACAGCTTGCGGCCGACTACCCGATTCTAAAAGACGGGGTGGAAGTGACCAATGAAGTGATTGAATCAGACCATTCCATTGTCTTCGATGAAGCAGAAAATAGAATGCATACGATAAAAGCCGTGATGGTAGCGACATTAGGCCGTTAATTGTAAAGAATTCAGGATTATCCAGATACTCGCTTTATTGGATAATCCTGCATGTATTAACGCTGTCAGCATCACTGAATCACGATAAAACAAAGGCATCCCGCCACCTCTCTGGATATTTATTCACCAAGATGGATATTCAATGAATTTTGGATAAAAAAACAAACATAAAGCCATTACTAGACTTTGGTGATCCCCTTCAAATAGCGAGTTTTAATTCAATGATACACTCGTATCGATAATAACAATGATTGATGCAATGCCATTTAGGCCATCAATACAACGAGTACTCTGAGGGTTTAAGAGTATACGAAGCGCTAAGGACTGGCGATATTTTGAACCTCCATAAAAAGGAGTTGATTGTGAACGACACCTTAGAGCATGAATCCTTGTGTTCCGCAGAAGACAAAACGTTAACTGCCGCTTGTAAACGCTTACTGCAACAGCAAAGTTTCGCCACGCAAAATGATCTGCGGTTGAAACTCATCGACATTGGTTTTGAGGGCATCAGCCAATCCACCGTCTCACGCTTGCTCTCCAATTTAGGGGTAGTGAAAGTCCAAAATGCCTGTGGAAAAAAGGTTTACTGCATCACGGTAGAAAGCGCCCCTGTCCGCGTAGAGTCATCCATTGCCTCCCAAATTGAAGTCATCACCCATAACCAGTCCATGGTTGTGGTTAAAACCCACCCAGGCAGCGCGCAATTGGTCGCTAGACTGGTGGACATTGATCCACATACCGAAATATTGGGGACAGTCGGCGGTAATGATACGGTACTCATCATTCCTAAAAATGTGAACAATATTGATGCTTGTGAAGCCATCGTCAGAGCCCGTCTAGGGGTGAAGTAGCCACCAAATCTGTCGCGCTGGTTCTCTACCCACTGAGCGCAATCGTCTTCACACAATCGGTTTTACAAACCTTTCACTAGCCTGATTATCTCGGCTAGTGAAAGGCTTGTTTCATTGTTGATGAAACTTAATGCCCCTCAAACCTGTCTGATTGAGGTAAGATTACTCATCCTTAATTTAGAAGACGGTTTGTATGCGTTTATTTGCTTTGGTTTCTGCTCTCTTTTTATCGCTATCAGCGCTTCCCGCCCACGCGTTATTTTCAGATAACTCAGATTCGTTATTCACGCCATCGAATAACAATACGTTTGTTCCGGTAGATGAAGCCTTTCCATTTAATCACTATCAACAAGATGCAAACCTCTTGCTTGATTGGCAGGTAAAATCCGATTACTACCTATACCAAAATCGCATTTCTATTAGTGGCGAAAATGTCACGCTTGGCGACATCAATATGCGTCAGGGTGAACCTTATGAAGATGAGTTTTTCGGTAAGGTCAACATCTATACCGATCCTCTGCTAGTCACGATTCCTTTGTTCGATTATCAAGACAATGCTCGTGTGATTGTTCAATATCAAGGATGTGCAAAAGCAGGGTTCTGTTATCCTCCAGAAACACGCATTATTAACCTTGATGCCTTTGATGCGCCTACGCCTACAGCTGACAGTTCTGGCTCGATAAGCCACATGTCACCATCAAATAATGCATCACCATCCGATTCAGCCGAAACCTCAAACAAACAAACCTCATCGACAGGCGCTAATACAGAGACAAAAACCACTGATATCCCCGTTTCCAGTGATAATACCCTAGCCAATCATCTTGCCGAGAACTGGTGGACCCCTCTTTTGTTTCTCGCGCTTGGTGTCGGCCTCGCTTTCACGCCTTGCGTACTGCCGATGTACCCAATACTCACGAGTATCGTTTTGGGCAGTGGTAAACTCAGCCATTCCCGCGCCCTTGGTTTGTCGTTCCTTTATGTTCAAGGCATGGCTCTTACCTACACTTTACTCGGTTTAGTGGTTGCGTCTGCTGGCTTGCAGTTCCAAGCGGCGATGCAACATCCTTATGTATTGATTGGATTAAGTGCACTATTCATTGCCCTCGCTGCGTCTATGTTTGGGCTGTATAGCTTGCAACTTCCAAGTAGTATGCAAACGTGGCTCAGCAATTTAAATAACAAGCAAAAAGGGGGCAGTAGCCTGGGCGTTTTTGCAATGGGCGCAATATCTGGGCTTGTCTGCTCTCCATGCACAACGGCACCACTCTCTGGCGCATTGCTGTATGTTGCGCAAAGTGGCGATCTATTAACGGGGGGCGTTGCTCTTTATGCCCTTGCGATGGGAATGGGCATCCCGCTGATGCTGGCCGCTGTCTTTGGCAATAAATTACTGCCTAAAGCGGGTGGATGGATGGATGTGGTCAAAACACTCTTTGGGTTTATTTTGCTCGCCGCGCCAATTTTCTTACTTGAACGTATCTTGCCACCAATTTGGGCAACGTCACTCTGGTCATTGCTAGGATTGGTTGCTTTTGGCTGGCTATATCACATCAAAAATAAACTGCCCTTTGGTGGTTGGCAGCAAAGTGCCGTTGGCATTGTGGCGGTTCTGGGATTGTTTGCTTCCGCTCAGCCCGCGCTCAATTATTGGTTTAACCCTCAAGCGAGTATTAGCCAATCGAAAATTGAGTTCATTCAGGTCAGTAGTGTGAGTGAGCTGGAAGCACAGCTCGCCATCGCAAAAAGCAACAACCAACCTGTGATGCTCGATTTCTACGCTGACTGGTGCGTGGCTTGTAAAGAGTTTGAAAAGTACACCTTCCACCAGCCCGATGTCGAAGCTCAGCTACAGCGCTTTGTTTTGCTTCAAGCTGATGTCACCAGAAATCAACCAGAAGACATTAGGCTACTCCAGCACCTTAATGTTCTGGGATTGCCAACCATTGAGTTTTGGGATGCATCCGGAGAGCGGATTCCAAGTGCTAGGTTGACTGGCTTTATGGAAGCGAGTCCATTTTTAGCGCATATTTCACGCTTGCTCGATGATCAGTAGCCTCTATCAGATTACAAGCATAAGGTTTTGATAATATTTAATTTTAATAGAGTCAGGCATTTGTAAATCATAAATATCGTTAAAAACACGCCCTAATAATTTAAGGAATTATCATGTCTAAAAAAGTGTATGTACTGGCTCAATTCAAGCCAAAATCAGGCAAAGAAGCCGAACTGTTTGAAGTATTAAAAGCACTAGAACCCGATGCATATCGTGAAGACGGCTGCATTCAATACACGCTAACGCGTCAGATTGATCACCCAAGCGCAACACGCACAGATTTCCCGATTGTGTTTAACGAAATCTGGGCAGATAAAGAAAGTTGGTCTGCTCACGGACGCCGCAAACAGATTCAGCATTTCTTTGAAACTCAGGTTCAAGCTGAAACGGGGTTAGTTGCGGATGCGGTTGTAACTGCTTACAGCGATGAAGCTGAAGATTACGACGCGCCTATCTTTGAATAACAATGAGCTTTGAATAGCGATGAGTCGCTAATAAAAGATTGATAGCACTCAATAAATGAAAGAGTTGGGTAGAGATAACCTAACTCTTTCACATTTTAAGAAGAAAAATTAGGCAATCACTTGTTATCGGTTGTCACGCCCCTCTCAAGTAGTGATACTAAATTAACTTTTCCTAATAAGTGCAACCCGTATGGAGCCAACCTATTCCATTGTCATTGCCGATGACCACCCATTGTTTCGCAATGCCCTATTTCAATCTGTCCACATGGCAGTCAGTGGCGCAAATTTACTTGAAGCCGATTCGCTGGATGCATTACTGAACTTATTAAAGAAAGAAGAGGAACCAGACTTACTGCTACTTGACCTCAAAATGCCAGGCGCTAATGGTATGTCAGGACTGATTCATCTTAGAGCTGAATACCCAGATCTTCCGATTGTAGTGGTTTCAGCGAGTGAAGAAGCTTCGGTAGTAAGCCAAGTAAAAAGTCACGGAGCTTTTGGCTTTATTCCTAAATCAAGTGATATGCGCGAGCTAATCAGCGCGATTAACCAAGTTCTGAATGGCGACCCTTTCTTCCCTGAAGGCTTAATCACCAATAATGCAGCTTGCTTAGATTTGGCAGAAAAACTGGCGACATTGACACCTCAGCAATACAAGGTTTTGGGTATGCTTTCCGATGGATTGCTAAACAAACAAATAGCCTATGAGCTTAATGTTTCTGAAGCGACCATTAAAGCGCATATGACGGCCATCTTTCGTAAGCTCGATGTGAAAAACCGCACTCAAGCGGTCATTCTACTTCAAGAATCTCACGCCTAATGTTCGCAGTTGTATGCTCATTTTTACGCATGCATATCATTAGGCGAAGTGACTACTCTTCCTCTTTAGTCTCTGGCAGGCATAAACCCAGTTTCACGACTTCATGATCCTGAATTTCAGCGATAACCCAATGCAGTCCAGCCCAGTCAAAGCTATCACCTAATACCGGGTATTGGCCGAGCTCTTGCTGTACCAATTGCTTTAGGGTGCTGGTATCAGCATATTCAGAAGCTTCAATGCCATAGTGTTCCATCACATGAGACAACAAAGTATCGGCACCTAAGAAGAAGTCACCAAAGAAACGTTTTGTCTCGTCTTCAGCTGGCGCGACACTAAACAGTTCACTTAACGCATCCAAATTCTTATCTTGACCCAACACACATAGGGTATCTCCCGCTTTTAACTGAGTACTTCCGCTAGGGTGAAGCAGCTGATTATCACGAAACACTGCGGTAACTCGAGTGCCTTCAGGCATAGCCAAGCGTTTCAGAGGTTCTCCCACGCACCATTTTTCTGGTTTAAGTTTATAAATGAACATCTCCCATTCACTCGTTGGGAATATTTCAATACCACTCCTTGATATCGGTGTTGGCTTCGGTGGTAAAGTGACTCGA
>NZ_JBNGCJ010000896.1:0-1197 GCF_049974785.1 Vibrio genomosp. F10 str. 9ZD137 | reverse complement strand
GTGCCCCAAACACAAACATCAGGCTTTGCCATTATTGCGCTAATGATGATGAGTGTTGCGCTCTTTACTCCGTTTCTGATATGGAAAGTGTTTACCAGTTTTACCTACTCATTGCGTTGGGTGAAGTTACGTTGGTTTTTTGCCGATGCAGCGACCAGTATGAGTTATCGTGGTGTGGCTACTATGGGATTAATGCTCGCTATGGCTGGTAATATTGGTGTGGAGACCATGGTTGGTAGCTTCCGTGATACGACCGATAAGTGGTTAACCCAAAGGTTGGCCGCTGACCTTTATATTTACCCAAGTAATAGTTCTTCGCCTCGCGTAAGTCACTGGTTACAAAAGCAACCTGAAGTTGAAAGTGTCTGGTGGCGATGGGAAAAAGATGAACCGACAGCAAGAGGCGTACTTCAAATAGTAAGTACCGGTGCTTCTGACGCAGAACTTGACGCGTTGACCGTCAAACTTGGTATTCCAAACTATTGGTATCACCTGCACCACTCGAAAGGTGTGATGATCAGTGAGTCTATGTCGTTGAAATTAGGCATCAGACCTGGCGACTTTATCAGTCTTTCTAATCAGCTTGGGCAACGGTGGCAGGTTGTTGGTGTCTATTACGATTATGGTAACCCGTATAACCAAGCTTTGTTATCGCATCGGAATTGGCTCAATGAATATGCAGGCACCGGAGATGTCGCTCTTGGCGTTGAGCTTAGACCGGGGGTGAACCCAACCGGATTAAAGCATCGACTGGCCTCTGTGTTTCGTTTGAATTCCGACCGCGTGTTCGATAATAGTGATATTCATACTCAGGCTATGAAAGTGTTTGATAGAACGTTTGCTATCGCTGATTCTTTAGGCCATATCACATTGTTTATCGCAGTTTGCGGCATCTTCTTTGCTACCTTAGCTGGCGAGGTTTCTCGCCAGCGGCATATCGCTTTGTTGCGTTGTTTTGGCATTTCTGGAAAAGAGCTCGTGATTATAAGTGGGCTTCAACTTCTGGTGTTTTGCATGATTTCAGTGGTGATAGCAATGCCACTTGGGTTGGCCTTAGCAAGCCTTGTGGTGGATGTTGTGATTAAACAATCGTTCGGATGGACCTTGGAGTTGAGATTTGTTCCTATGGAATATGTTAAGACAATATTCTGGGTGATTGCATCGTTAATGGTGGCTGGCGCACTGCCGGTATGGCGA
>NZ_JBNGCJ010000895.1:0-381 GCF_049974785.1 Vibrio genomosp. F10 str. 9ZD137 | reverse complement strand
CAAACGTGTTATGCAGGCGTTATACAAATACAGGGATGAAAATGGAAATTACAGTTAAGAAAATATCGAAAAGGTCTCTTTTCAAAATGCTCTTTATCGGCTTTAGCCTAAGCTTCTTTGTTTTCTTTTTAATGTGTGGAATCGCATCCATATTCGGTGCGGAGACTGTAAAGTGGGAAGAAACACCAGTAACAGGGGTGTCAGGTCTGTTACTAGCATTAGCGATGTGGCCAATATTTAGTTTTTTCCTAGCATTGTTTATGTGGTGCTTTGTAGCATTTGGTTTGTGGATTTACTCTTTAGCTAAACCGCTTAATCTAGTCTTTAAAGAGACAGCACAATCCAATTAACCATTTGTATAACAAAGCATTTAAGAGTGAT
>NZ_JBNGCJ010000894.1:0-8337 GCF_049974785.1 Vibrio genomosp. F10 str. 9ZD137 | reverse complement strand
GCCATTATGGCCGTAGATACTCTGTTAGAACGCGGTGGCAAACTTGCTCAGCTAGATGAGGAAACGCTAAATAGGCTCAGTACGGTATTGCCAGAGAGTTGGTCGCACAGTAACCCCATTGATATGGTTGGTGACGCGGGAAATCGGCGCTATGTCGATACACTCAACGTCTTACTCGACAGTAATATCGCAGACGCTATTTTGATCATGCATAGCCCGTCGGCAGTATCACCTTCCGAGCAGACAGCTCAAGAAATCGTTGACGCCATTAGAGCGCACCCTAAACATAAGCAATTCAATATTCTAACCAATTGGTCTGGCGAGCTTACCGCTAAGCCTGCAAGACAGATCTTTACTCAAGCAGGAATTCCAACGTATCGCACCCCAGAAAGTGCGGTTGTTGCTTTCATGCATTTGGTCGAATATCGACGAAATCAAAAACAATTAATGGAAACCCCGACCTCCGCTGAACCGGTTCACATTGGCGAGCTTAATCATGCTAAACAATGGATTGAGGAGAAGTTGGAACAAAATCATACCTTGATGTTGGATACTCATCAGATCGGTTCATTCTTAAAGTATTTCAATTTTAATGTATTACCGACATGGATTGCTTCTGACGCGAGTGAAGCGGTGCATGTCGCTGAAAAAATCGGTTACCCTGTTGCGGTGAAATTACGTTCTCCTGATATTGCGCACAAGTCTGATGTTCATGGCGTTATGCTCAATCTGAGAAACAGTGTTGAAGTTGCTAATGCAGCACAAGCGATCCTTGATAGAACCAAGTTGTCGTACCCTGCCGCTCATATTCATGGATTATTGGTTCAGGGTATGGGCAAATTGGCGGGTGGCGAGGAAATACGGATCAAAGTCATTACGGACAACACATTTGGGCCTGTT
Source organism: Vibrio genomosp. F10 str. 9ZD137 (assembly GCF_049974785.1). NCBI lineage: Bacteria > Pseudomonadati > Pseudomonadota > Gammaproteobacteria > Vibrionales > Vibrionaceae > Vibrio > Vibrio genomosp. F10. Next base: position 7,437 of record NZ_JBNGCJ010000894.1, on the reverse strand, counting down.
ATATTGATCGGGCAAGGTGGTTCAGAGTGGGATGAATCTATTGATGCTGCTGCTGCGCTGCCCCCGCTCAATATGACACTGGCTCGCTACCTTATTGTGAGAGCGATAAAAAGCGGGAAAATTCGACCACAAAAACTTCCAGATCCTATGAATATTGATGGGCTATCTGAATTCTTAGTGCGATTATCACAAATGGTGGTCGATTGCCCTCAAGTACAACAACTTGATATCCATCCACTACTCGCCAATGGGAACGAGTTCACTATCCTTGATGCGGATTTAGTCTTATCTCGCTATAAAAAGGACGCCCACGAACGATTAGCTATTCGTCCTTATCCAGTTGAAATGGAACAAAAACTGACGTTAAAAGACGGTACAGAAATATTGCTGCGGCCAATTCTTCCTGAAGATGAGCCCCTCCATGCTGAGTTTATCCACAAGGTATCAAAAGACGATTTATATAAGCGATTTTTTACTGATGTTGGTGAGTTTAATCATGAGGCGCTGGCCAATTTTACCCAGATTGATTACGACAGGGAAATGGCCTTCGTTGCGGTTACCTATACCGCAGGCAATCCGACCATCATTGGGGTGTCTCGTGCTTTAATCAATCATCAAAATAGTGATGCCGAATTCGCCATACTGATCCGTTCCGATCTTAAAGGCATAGGGTTAGGCAAGATCCTCATGGGTAAGATCATTCAATATTGTAAAGATAAAGGCACAGCTCAAATATCTGGAATGACGATGCCGACCAACCGAGGCATGCTGACGCTGGCACAGAAACTCGGGTTTGAACTTGATGTTCAATTTTCAGATGGAACCGCAGACATGGTGCTTCGGCTCAATGATTGACGGACCTAGAGCTATTTATGGATGACATTAAACAAGGGTCTGAAAGCACTTAGAACAAAGCACGTATAACTAAGCAAGTAAAGACCAGTGGTTTTTTAGATAACGGATGCACCAGGTTTTTGCATTACCCATGTTATTACGGCGCCAGGCTAGCACGATTTCAATATCTTGGTTCTGGGTGCCTTGTATGGCTTTAAGCTTATGACTCTTTATAAGTGGCTCTGCGACTTGCTGAGGTAAGGTGCCAATACCAAGACCCGCTAGCAGAGCTTCCACTTTCGCGTTGAATGTTGTAACAGTGAGTTGAGGTTGCTTCTCGAGGATGTTAATAGACTGAATTGGGTGCTCCAAGGCCGTATCCGCGATGGCGATGATCTTATATTTTTGTCGCTCTTGATCATTAAATTCCCCCACTCGTTTATGGATATAATGATCGTAAGATGCAACCCAAACCATTGACATGGATCCGATCACTTCTGTTTTTAGATCCTGAGGGATCATTGATGTTTTCGGGCAGATTAAAAGATCCGCTCGATTTAAAGCCAAAGACTCCCAGCAACCCGCTAAGATTTCCTCTTGTAATTTAACTTTAGTGCTGCTGACTTCTTCAAGCTTACTGACCAGAGGGAACAAATTACCAACAGGGATGATGCCGTCGAACGCGATGGTAATATCAAGCTCCCACCCATTTGCTAATGCTTTAGCTTTGCTCACGAGATCATTCGATGCCACAAGGATATGCCTTCCTTGCTCTAGCAGTAACTGCCCTGCTTGGGTAAAGATAGCTTTGTGGCCAGATCGATCGAATATCATCAGATCCAAATCTTGCTCAAGTTTTTGAATCTGATAAGTGAGTGATGAAGGTGCTCGACCTAACTCTTTTGCAGCACTGGCAAAACTTCCTCTTCGTTCTATTGCATCTAATATATGTAACGCTTCAAGAGTAAGAGGACTTAGCACAATACCGCTCCTTGCAAACTGATTTAATGGGCCGTCAAATAAGAAAAAACCAGCAATAGATGCTGGTTTGGGTAATCTTTCATTCAAAAAGTTAACAGAAATTGGGCGAATGATAAATTATTTATTTGGCATCTCTTTTTTTATCATGATGACAGACGTCACGATAAAAGCGATGACAAGTGCTGTGTCCATTTGTAACTCCTAGATTCAAAACGTAACAAAGTGTAACTGGTTTGAATTCTAACATTTATACAAAGACATAAAACCCCATAACGATTTTTTTACGTAAATTATAGATACAGATCAATAAGCGACCGAAATTTGATGGTTTAGACGTGGATAGTGAGAGTTGAATCAAGGTAATTGTTAAAAAAGGGTTAATTTAAGTAACTATTTAAAGGTAACTTTTCCGCCAATAATCTTATTTGCGGGCATTCCTCTGATCATTGTTTCTCTAGCGAATGAAATACCGCACTTAGGGCAGATTCCAAGTTCTACGGTAAAGTCGGTAACGATGCGTTCCTGGAAACATTTAACTAGGGCGCCTTTTCCCCCTTTCCTGTATTTATACAAAGGTGTTTTACATTTAGCGCAATAAACATCAACGGTCCTTGCAGGTTGCTTTTTGTTGGGTTTAGACATTAACTCGGCATATCTCCATTAATGCTGGGTTTGACCCAGGCTCTGCTAAAGTCAAACCAGCCAAGAGCGTTGCACTTTACATTTTGTAGGGAACCACATTGATCCTGGCTTACACCAAGCCAGCAGTGAAACAGTGGAATAAGCTGCAAATGCTCAGCAAGAGATTGACCTAACGCCCGCCCAGGAAATGGTAAGCTGTCATCAGCTCGCCATGCATCAACCAAGTGAGTCCAGTTTTTAAAATGCTCATCGGTGCTCATTTTTTGAATATCACTGTAATCGAGAAGCCAGCCTACGAGCGCATCATCACGGTTGTTCGCTATTCCCATTGGTTTCACCCAGATATCGATCTCTTCAGCATTCGGTACGTCAACGTCGTATTTAATCATGTGTACTTTTAACCCATCTTCTCGAAGAATCTTCTCGATGGTTTTTGCTAACGTTGGAAACATAGGGTGCTGGGCATGATAAGCAATAGTCACCGTTGTTTCTGCAGGAGCGGTAACGGCGCAATTTGAACGACTTTGGTGGTACCAGCCTGGCTTCAACCCATGAGCCGGTAATACACCCAGTTCCAGCAGCGTTTTATCCGGTAGCATTCTGAATAAGTTCATAGTATGGAGCTTGTGGGTGAAATACTCAGCCCACTGATTCGATGAGGCTAGACCATCCCGTCGATTGAGCAGCAAGTATGTGCATCCAGGATCCAATTTAACTTCTTCATTATGGTTATTTATGTCTGGTTTGATCGGATTCGATAAACTCGGAAAGATCATCGAAGAGTGCACTTCATCGATCACCCAAACCTCGACTCGATCAATGAGGGGGCGAAAACCAAAATACCCATCAAAGGCCTGTAAGACCAAACGCTTATCGTTATTTTCTGCCACTCGGTAAGGGCCAGTACCAATCGGCATAATATCGAAATTATCGTTTCTAAGGTGATCAGGTAATAAAACCTTGGCGCAGGATTCCGCCAACAAGAGTGGTAAGCGTTTGTCATCTGCAGATAAAGTGACATCAATAATCGATTCGCTGGGTGACGTGACCTGTTCGATGTGCGAAAAAAGAGGCGTCGATTTAAGTAATAAGAGGCTTTCAATGATGTGATTCGTCTCTAGAGCAACTCCAGTGTGAAAGCGAACTCTTGGCCGAATATAAAATCGCCATACTCGGTTTGATAACGCTTCCCAGCTATGGGCTAAATCAGGCTGTAAATTGTCGGCGTCGTCAAGTCGGGTCAACCCACTGAATATTTGCTGAGCGATGTGTTGCTCAGAGCGTCGCATATTTTTGTTCGTGTTGAGCATTGAAAGTGGTCGATAATACGGTAAACGTATGACTTGTTGACCTTCTTGGTGTTGTACGCCCAAGTAACCATCAATCACCCTTGCCAATTTGGCACTGTCATTATCGAGTACCGACAAAGCATGGGAAATCCGACCTTCGTCAAGATATTGTTTAGCGAGAGTTTCATTGACATCACTGCGACTTCGTTTGAAGTTAAGTTGAGAAAGCTTTCCACGACCAGGCGCTGGTTTCCATTCGATCCAACCTTCTTCTTCCATCTTGTTAAGAACGATCCGCGCGTTTCGGCGAGTGCAGAAGAGGATCTCGGTGATCTCATCAAGTTGAATGCCTGAGTCTTGCCCTTTGAAGTGTGTAAATAGTGTTTCAAACTGAACGCGTAAACGTGGACTACTCATAAAGGGGAAAGCTCAAATGATGTATGGACTTGTGTAGTTTCCCCTTTTTTTAGTCTTGGATCAAGTTAATCAGAGACCGCACACCCCATTAGCATGCTTAATTCATTAACTTGTTGTTCATTATCGAGTTTTAGTGACCATTTGCAGCCGCTACCGTTGGCGACCAATACATTAGTCCCCTTTCCAATTAAGGTGAGGCAATCCGCTTGCGCCTGTAACACAACCTGTTGTTGGCCATCGAATTTGACTATCAACTCATGGGCATTGGCAATGATCTTCCCTAAGGAGAACGTAATGACCATGGATCTATGTCCTTTCTTTTGTATGACGCTTTTTTACTGCAATCGTTAGCCGACTCGAGCAAATTAAACGCGCTTGTTCATCGGTGATATTGATTTGCCAAACTTGAGTTGAAACACCAAGGTGTAATGGCGTCGCTTTGCCCGTTACCGTACCTGATCGCATCGCACGAATATGGTTGGCATTGATATCCAGCCCGACACAAAAGTGGTTTTCATCGACACATAAATTTGCGGCGATTGATCCTAACGTTTCCGCAAGAACGACCGATGCACCTCCGTGTAGCATGCCAAGCGGTTGGTGGGTTATTTTACTGACCGGCATGGTCGCAGATATACTGTCTGAATCAACATCCGTGTATTTGATCTCTAAATGTTCGATCAGGGTATCTTTAGACGTTGAATTCAATTGTTCTAAATCAATGTGTTTCTTCCAAATAGCCATTTAGCACTCTTTTGGTTTGCGTTATAGTTTATTCTCTGTCAGAGAATGACTAATTTGCCTTTCAATATGGAGATTGTAAATGCAAACCTTATTTAAATTGTCGGTTCTGTGTTCGACTATTGTTCTAACAGCTTGTAGCGCCTCTCCTACAGGCAGGAATCAGATCATCTTATTTTCCGATCAAGAGATGAGTTCGTTAGGCGCTCAGTCTTTTGAGCAAATGAAAGCAGAACAGCCTATCAGTACAAACACTAAGACGAATAATTACGTTCAATGTGTCGCCAAAGCGGTGCTGACAACGGTGCCCGCACAACCCAGTTTTAAAGAATGGGAAGTGGTGGTGTTCGATAGTGAGCAAGTGAACGCCTTTGCTCTCCCTGGTGGAAAGATTGGGGTTTATACTGGGTTATTGAACGTCGCTACCAATCAGGATCAATTGGCTACGGTTATTGGTCATGAAGTCGCTCATGTTCTCGCCGATCATAGTAATGAAAGGCTGTCTCAGTCACAGTTAGCCAATGCTGGAATGCAAGTGACAAGCATTGCTTTAGGCGCTTCGGAATATGCTGAATATCAATCAATGACGATGGCTGCGTTGGGTGTGGGTGTGCAATATGGTGTTATTTTACCTTATGGCCGAACACAAGAATCGGAAGCCGATATCTTAGGGTTAGAGTTTATGGCTCAGGCGGGTTTTGATCCAAACCAAAGCGTTGATCTTTGGAAGAATATGGCGAAAGCATCCGGTGGTGCACAACCGCCAGAGTTACTCTCCACCCACCCTTCTCATAACACGAGAATCAATGACTTAAAGGCTAAAATCCAATCACTTCCTAGCTATAATGTGGCTAAACCTAGTTGCAGCTAGCCAGAGCCAGCTAGCCAGAGTCAGTTACCCTATCAATGAAGTGCCCGTGAATGTAAGGTCGACGATTTTGCCAACGACGATGTTGTCAACCTTACGAACTCTATTAACTGCCACTCATTAATGGCAAACAGTTGTTACTAGCAAGCTCTTTTTTACGAGAGTAGCCGGTACTCTTTGCTGGCACAGCGCCGGGCCTATACTCGTTATTTACGTGCCCAATATTTGCAGTGGCAGCTGTAACAAGGCATCTCCAGTGGAAGCAAAGTACCCAATGATACTAATCAGCCCGAACACCAAGCCCACATACCAAATGCTTGAAATAATTTGGCCGTATCGATCTAAGGGCAACAGGTGGCTGTGATGCCTTTGTTTCCACTCTAAGACTATTTCGATAGTGCCCATAATCAGTAAGAATCCAAATAACGTGAGACCGAGAGAGTAGCTAAGAACGATTCCGCCTATCGCACCTGCAGCGCACAGTACGATTCCGGTGACACTGTTCATCGAAAAACTGATGCTCTTTAATATGTGCCCGCCATCAAGGGGCAAAATCGGAAGCAGATTAAATAAGTTTAGGAATGCGTTGAAAACCGCTAATCCTGCAAAAAACAAGTTACCCGTCACCCAATACGCGATAACCAAAACAATCGATAGCAGGAATCCAAAAAAAGGACCCATGATCGAAATGACGACGTCTTGCCATCGAGTGTTGATTTTTTCGTCACTGAGCGCGAGCCCGCCTAAAAAAGGGACCAGATATATGCCTTTGGTTTTCATTCCAAAATACTTCATCGCTTTGACGTGGCCATATTCGTGAAACACTAAACAGGCGATCAGCGCCAACGCAAATTGAAAAGAGAAAAGCCACGAATAGGCCGCTAAACTGGCCGATGCGAGCACTACTTTTATAAGCTTGGCACTTTTAAGCCCTTTCATTAGCAAAGACACTAAGCCTATCACGCTAAACTTTCTGTCTGCCTTTGGTGGGTTAAAAGGAACCTGCTGCTCGATGTCTTTATGATCCCGAGAATTTTGCTCTATGACTTGTTCATTGATGGATAACGCGTAGTCCAACATAAATGGTTGCCAGACCAACTCTAATGTCAGCTTGCAGTTTAAGTTTACGTCTCCGTGTAACAACGTGAATTGATGAACAGACTGATCAGATGAATCGGTAGAGGCGTCTTTTTGAGAGACGAGTGTGTTGTCCCAATAAAGTTGTTGCCAACCAGCCATTGAACCTTCAAGGCGTAACGGTTTTCCAAGACAATCAATAGATAAAAGTTCCAACATGCTTCCTGTATAGTGCAATTTAAAGGCCGTAGAAGTATGACGCGCTTATTTTGGTGGGTAAAGGGAAAACATCACCGATGGCTATGTGCGTATCATGAAGGCAAATAAACTCGTATAGGGTTCAAAATGCCCTTGTGGGAGCTCTTGTTTGCAAAGAATAGGTCAGGTTTTTTCTAAGCAATAAATCTCCCTTTCATTTATATGGATAAAGTGGATAATATGCGCGTTATTTAATTTATTGAATGTGAGCCTAATATGTCTTCTGAAGCAACAATGCTAGAACGCTGCCAATCTAAATGTGAACTGTGTGGAAGCGACTCTCCGCTTACCTCGTACGCGGTACCACCACATAGCCATGTTACTGTCGAT
>NZ_JBNGCJ010000893.1:0-464 GCF_049974785.1 Vibrio genomosp. F10 str. 9ZD137 | reverse complement strand
GGCGTTATATGGCAAGGAGAGTGCATTGTTTAACTCGATACATCATGTTGCAATAATTTGTTCTGATTATAAAGAATCTAAGCAATTTTACACATCAATACTTGGTTTAACTGTAATAGCTGAGAACTACAGGGAGACAAGAAAATCTTATAAACTGGATCTTAAATTACCAAATGGTGGTCAGTTAGAATTATTTTCTTTTCCTAACCCACCTAAAAGACCAAGCTCACCAGAAGCTTTAGGTCTAAGACATTTAGCATTTAACGTAGCTTCAGTAGAGGATACTTGTGATTACTTGATATCAAAAGGAATTGAAGTAGAAGATATTAGAGTCGATGAATTTACCGACAAGAAATTTACTTTTTTCAATGACCCGGATGGTCTTCCACTAGAGATATATGAGCAAGTTACCATATAACAAGTCGTTTAAACGGAATAAAAACAGTTGGCCATCGCTTCGCGAT
>NZ_JBNGCJ010000892.1:0-3361 GCF_049974785.1 Vibrio genomosp. F10 str. 9ZD137 | reverse complement strand
CCGCTCTTCCGATCTACCGAGAAAAAAGAGCGGGAACGTAAACCCTGCTCTGCAATGGTGGAGTGGGGAGACGGCGAGAGCAAAAATCGCCTACTCATTGATGCCGGTATTATGGATTTACATCGACGCTTCAAATCAGGGTCGTACCTAGGTTTTTTGCTGACGCACTTTCACGTTGATCACGTACAAGGCCTATTTCATTTAAGGTGGGGTAACGGCGCTTCGATTCCAGTTTGGTGCCCGGACGATCCTCTAGGTTGCGCTGATCTACTTAAACATTCTGGATGTTTGCAGTTTATCCCTGAAATGACACATGCTCGGCCGGTCAAGATTGAAGGATTACGAGTCACACCTTTACAGATGCGTCATTCAAGGCCAACCGTTGGCTATCTATTTGAATATGCAGATCAGTCGATTGCTTATCTCACAGACACTGACGGATTACCCAATGAAACGTTACAGTTTTTGAGCGATAGAGCCTCTCTTGACACACTCGTGATTGATTGTTCATTTCCACCACAACACTCAGGGAGCAATCATGGCAACATTGATACCGCGAAAGAAATTCAGAAGTTACTTGCGCCTAAAAAACTGGTCATCACACACATTGGACACGATTTAGATGACTGGCTTATAAGAAACGAAGCACCCGATAGCGTCATCATTGGCTATGACGACATGATTGTTTTATAGCCCCATTGACAGTTCATACCCCTCCGCTAAGCTTTGCGATGGTCTCTTTCGTTCCGTGTATTTTAGCCATCGGCATAAGCACCTTGGTCAATGAACGTTTTTACCAGCGTACGATCCTGAACATTCAACCTCACCACACTAGAGTGGACGCTCTACTCATGGCATTTACAGTGTCTGTCCTTGCAGTTATTCTTGTAGTGAATGTATCAGCGACAGTTTTTACTGACAGCGGAACGTTTGATTATTAAAACTAATTGTATAAAAGGAATTCAGAGAAAGTGAATACAGTGATAAAAGCAGCATTGTTAGTATTAACATCGCTTGCCTTATTTGGCTGCCAAGATAAAACGGCGATCTATGCAAACCCACCTAGCCATATGGTTGATCAAATAGAAGCCTACTTACCATTATCAATGAAATACGTCGAAAAAAATGAGCAAATAGCCTTGTTGCAAGGTGAGCCGTTATCTCCTCAATTTATTGAAGTTGCTCACCGGATAGGAATCAAGCATCCAGAGAAAGTACGTGTAATTTACGCTGATACGCTGCCTCTACCAGAGAACGAATCACTGTTGTTTCAAATGCAGAGGTTAGGGTTGGATTCTCCATATTTTATCGGCGCGACTTTTGGGTACGGCATTTGGATTGCAAACCAAGCAAAAGGGGACAAACTGTTGTTGTCTCATGAATTGGTCCATGTAAAGCAAGCTGAAACAGTGGGTCTTGAAGCGTTTACGAAAGATTATCTACTGCAACTTTCGATTTTTGGTTATGCTGAAGCACCCATTGAACTTGAAGCTTATAGTAATGCTGAAGGTTATTTATAACCCTAAACGGTAGTGAAAAATTCCAATTGAACTCAGTGTATAGAAACCTTATTGTTTCTATTTAACAAGCATTGTTTGAATGGATTTAGTTACTATAAGTAAGGAATCAAAATGAAAAAACTGATGACATTATCTATTGTTGCTTTCGCTTTATCTGGCTGTGACGATGCCACCAAGGCCATTGACCAAGCTCAGCAGGCAGCAAACCAAGCGGTAGACAGTATCCAATCACAAATTGATTCGATTGATTTCGACCAGCTCAACTTAGAACAATTTGGTGAGACTGCGGAACTTGCAGAAGAGTTAGCGTCGTCTATCGGAGAAGCATTGAGTGCTGATTTCGCTAATCCTGAAGAATTAACTCAAATCTCAGACCATGTTGCCAATGCATACAGCTGTTTGGTTGAAGCATCCTCAGAATCAACCGCTGAGAAAGTTCTCGACAAGATTCTCTCGTCAATCACCGGTGAAGAAGCGATGAGTTTGATTGATAAGGGCATCGCAAGAGCGAAGGCGGCTCAAGAGTGCGTAATGTAATGTATTTCGGCCTGCAATCAGGCCACAAATGGCGTTATGAACCAATAACCCAATGAATCGTTAAAATACACGCCCTTATAAATATGCGTTGTATAAGTCAATATTCATTTTAAAACTAACTATCCGTACTAACACTAAATAGTGACCTAATGGCCATTTAGTCACGTATAACGACCATGCACTATGTGTATTTCGCAGTGTGTTATGACTAGGTGTGTTAACACGAATAGAGGACGATATGGAAACAGTGACCGGTTTATTGGAAGATTATGGTGTGTTGGTTTATGCGCTGCTTTTTTTGTATTGCGCCTTAAAAAGTGGTTGGCTACCGCTTTTTGCAGGTTACGCAGCCTACTTAGGTGCTCTCGAGTTACCTTGGGTTGCGCTAGCCACCTTCCTAGGAGGATATCTAGGGGATGAAATTCGCTTTTGGGTCGCCAAAACCTATGGCATTGCTTGGGTAGATCGTTCAACAACGTTTGGGCGTTTGTTTGAAAAGTCGGCGGCATTAGCCCAAAAGTACGGGACCGCGTATATCTTCATCTATCGATATCCTAAAGGTCTGCGCACGATAGGGGCATTACCACTCGGGTTGACGGACATAAAGTGGCGTAAATTTACGCTTTTGAACATGAGTTCTGCGACCTTATGGGTCGTAGTGATGGTGGGTGGTGGCTTCTTTTTCGGAGAAACCTTTGACACACTAGGCATTGAAAATTTAACAACCGTCAGTGTTCTTCTTCTTTTGGTATTTTTGTTGTCGGTCCTTAGAGTGTGGACACGAGATAAAAGACAAAAATTAACAAGGTCGTAGAGATGGCCACTGGGTGTCGAAAGGGCTACTGGGTTTAGACTCATTTTCGACACAGACTATAATAATCATATGGATAGAAGATGAAAGATAACAGGGTAGCCATCATTACTGGTGGCGGACGCGGGATTGGAGCCTCAACGGCACTGCTCTTCGCGAGTAAAGGCTATGCGGTTTGCATCAACTACAAATCAAATTCTGGAGCAGCTAAAAAGGTTGCCGATTCGATACTAGCGCAAGGAGGGCGGTGCATTACTGTTCAAGCAGACGTGTCGAGTGAAGAGGATGTTATTCGAATGTTCTCGACGGTGGATGAAAAACTCGGTGGCGTCTCTGTATTGGTCAATAATGCTGGGATATTGAGAAAGCAATCACGTTTGGAAGACATGACGGCCGAAAGAATCAACACCATATTGGTCAATAACGTGACGAGCTACTTTCTATGTTGCCGAGAGGCCGTAAAGCGAATGTCTACACGCCATGGCGGGCAGGG
>NZ_JBNGCJ010000891.1:0-769 GCF_049974785.1 Vibrio genomosp. F10 str. 9ZD137 | reverse complement strand
CTCTTCCGATCTGAAGGCTCTTTGCACTAATTTCTCTGTTGGCTTTAATGTCTCTGTTGGCTTAAATCGCCATGATTATAAAAACGCAAAAAAAAAGGGTTAGCCTATGCCAACCCTTGATTTACTTCATTTACTCTGTGTTAGATCTTCGGCGTTTCAGTCGTTACACCAAAGTTTTGACCACGATGACGAAGAAGGTGATCGAGCAATACAATCGCTAACATCGCTTCGGCAATCGGCACGGCGCGAATACCAACACAAGGATCGTGTCGACCTTTAGTGATCAGCTGAGTGGCTTCGCCGTCTTTGGTTATGGTGTCACCAGGAACGGTAATACTAGACGTTGGCTTAAGTGCAATACTTGCCACAATGTCTTGTCCTGTCGAGATCCCACCTAAAATACCACCCGCGTGATTACTGCTGAAACCTTCCGGAGTTAATGGATCACGGTGTTCGCTGCCTTTCTGGCTGACGACATCAAAGCCATCACCAATTTCCACCCCTTTCACGGCGTTAATACTCATGAGTGCGTGAGCAATGTCTGCGTCTAATCGATCAAAAATTGGCTCACCAAGTCCCACCGGCACTTTAGTCGCGACAACTTGGATCTTCGCCCCGATTGAGTTTCCTTCTTTTAGAAGATCACGAATCATTTGATCAAACTCTGGTACCTTATCGGCATCTGGGCAAAAGAACGCGTTGTTTTCGATTTCATTCCAGTCGACTTTATCGATTGAAATATCACCCATTTGCGAGAGATACGATTGAA
>NZ_JBNGCJ010000890.1:0-3674 GCF_049974785.1 Vibrio genomosp. F10 str. 9ZD137 | reverse complement strand
CGGCACGCTGGCACAACCACTCATTAGTAGTGTGAATGTTATGCCGCCAATAGCTTTTAAGTGATTGTAATTAAATGTTTTCATTGGTTGCCTTAAAAATACAGAAGAGAACGTTATTGTAGCGTTTTCGGTCATGACAAATGGTTATAAAGGGTATAACAGGCGACAAATATTAATCAGGTTTATGATTGCTGTAAGACATTAAGATAGGTAAATAAACAATGCATATTACTCAAGGTCCTCAATATAACGGCAAGGCTTCAAAACGATTACATGTCATGGCTAAACCGATCGGTGCTGTTTGTAATATTGACTGCACATATTGTTATTATCTAAGTAAGCAGGACCTATTGGAGTATAAGAAAGGGTGCTCTCCTAAAATGGATGAAGCCATGTTAGAGAGCTATATCCAGAATTATATTAATGCGCAAAATACACCCGAGATCATCTTTTCATGGCAGGGTGGTGAGCCGACCATGCTTGGTCTGGAATACTTTCAGAAGATTGTTGAGTTTCAGAAAAAATACCAGCCTGATGGTGTTAAAATATCGAATGACTTACAAACCAACGGTATCTTGCTGAATGATAAATGGTGTGAGTTTTTAGCAAAGAATCACTTTCTTGTAGGTCTGAGTATCGACGGCCCAGAGATGCTTCACAATACTTATAGAACCAATAAAGCGGGCAAAGGTACGTTCAAGCAAGTGATGGCGGCGGTTGAATTGCTGCACAAGCATAAAGTGAGCTTTGCGACGTTAACATGCGTCAATAACCTAACCAGTCAAAATGCACTTGAGGTGTACCGCTTCTTGCGAGATGAAGTGAAGTCTCCTCAGATGCAATTCATCCCCATTGTTGAACAAAAGACTTTCCGTGATACTGCTCCGCAAAAGTGGCAGCCTAATGACCAACCTAAGCAAGGGGATAAAAGACTCATCCCAGGAAGCAAAGACTCTGTTGTTGAATCGTGGTGTGTCTCTGATCTGGCTTGGGGTAATTTCTTGATTACCATTTTTGATGAGTGGGCGCGTAAAGACATAGGTAACGTTTTTATTCAATATTTTGAAGCAAGCATTGAAACGTGGATGGGGCGCAGAAATCCGCTTTGTACGTTAAGTGACTTATGCGGGAAAGGACTTGCAATGGAACCCAATGGCGATGTATTCAGTTGTGATCATTATGTCTATCCAGAGTACAAAATCGGTAATATACATCATCAGAAATTGGATGATATGGCTTATGGCCCAGAGCAGCAGAAATTTGGCTTCGCGAAAACACGCACATTAACGACGCAGTGTCAGGCGTGTGATTACCAGTTTGCTTGCCACGGAGAGTGTCCAAAAAATCGTTTCATTCGCACTAAATCTGGCGAGCCAGGACTCAACTATTTATGCGCGGGGTGGTATAAGTTTTTCTCGCATGTTGATAAGTCTATTGCTTACATACTTCGAGCAACGAAACACCCAGTAGCCCACGGGAAATACAGTGATGCCGTATTGCGCGAACAAATGAAAAAACGTGTTGGCTTTGAAACTAAATTTTAAGGATTAACATCATGAAAACATCAATGATATTAGCCATGTCAATGCTGATGCTCAATACCGCCAATGCCAGTGGCCTAGAAACGAATAGCCTAAAAACGAACAGCGTAAATGGTCAGGGGGCTTTGTTAAGTCCTCAAACTGAGCCGATGCAAGCACAGCGAAGCCTACCGAATGATCCGATGTCTCAATGGTCTTATCAAGCGCAAGATATTACGGAAACAGAAGAGGTCAGGGTTTCGGCGCTGAGATCTCTTAGTGCATCGCCCAGTCAAAACGGATTAGTTGCGGTTTCCCGTGGATTAAAAGATGCCAGTTCTGCGATCCGGGAAGCCGCGATCGTCGGAGCGGAACCTTATCCTTTAGAATATCGTTGGCGTTTGGTGTCTCCACTTTTATCCGATGACAGTAAGCAAGTGCGTATGACTGCTGCAGCTAGCCTACTCAAAGATAGAGGGACTCTCGATGCGGCTAGTCAACAACAACTCATAGACCCGGCTACCGAATTAATCGGACACTTAAAAGAGCAGGCCGATGATGACTCTAGGTTACTGCTAGCGGATGTGTATCGCTGGACTGAGCAGTATGAATTGGCCGAAGCGCAGTATTTACAATCGAAACAAGCCGTATCGAATAACCCACAAGTGTGGTTAAGCCTTGCGGATAACTACCGTGCACAGGGGATGGATGAAAAAGCGATTGATACGCTTAACCAAGCGATAGAAGCACTGCCAAGTAATGCCCATTTTCACTTTGCCAAGTCACTCACTTTGGTTCGTTTAGAGGATAAAGCGGAAGCGGCAAAAGAGAGTGAAATTGCAGCAACGTTGGCAAAGACTAATAGTTACTACTGGTATGTACACGGTGTGTTACAAGAAGCGTTTAATATCGATGAAGCGACAACGGCGTTTGAAACGGCTTACTTGATTTCAGGAGGGCCAGAACATCTTTATGCAGTGTGTGATATCTACGTGCGCAATGGCAATGAAAAGACGGATGAGTGCATGGTTGAACTTGCAAAAATAGCGCCTTCAGAGGTCATTGACCAGTTAAATAACAAAAAAGCGCAGTCGCTATAAAATCTTCCAATACGGTTAAGCTCTAAATGATTTAAAAATCCCAAATAGTGACTAATTTGGGGTTTTTTTTGTTTTTTACAACAGAGAAAAGCAATGTATGAACATATCAATTCGTTTCCTTTGCATCACTATGCAATTTTGTGCAAAGCTTGATTTATCTAGTAGAAATCAAGTGTGGCGAGTTAGGGTGATAGTCTTCACAAATTGACACGGGGTATTGGTGAATTGTCACTTAGTGTTAGATCAACCCACATCCAAATGTTAAATTATTTCAAGATTTCTAGCATAAGATGCTGTCAAAATGTATCAGGTTGGAATTTTCGGTACCATAGTCTATCAACTAAGTCGTTTCTATATAAAATCACTGTCAGCCTCTAAAATGATAGTTTTTTTAACTGCCATCTATCGCTAATAGAAGAATTATACGTTTTTCTGATGTCAATTAATGGTAAATCGCTTCGATGATTGTTACTGTGTGCCACAATCTTTGTAAGGTTTTAGATTTTTATGCTCATTTTATGTGCAAAATAAATCTAAATCACTACCTAAACAGGGGTTCTTACAAGGAAGTCATGGATGCAACATAAAAACTTGGAGTTTAATGCATGTACAAGAATAAAATCACTCGTGCGCTTTTCATTAGTGCGGGCCTTTCTCTAGCGCTTACTGGTTGTGGCGATAAGCCAGAAGAAAAACAAGCAGCTACACCAGCAACCCTTCCTGAAGTTACCGAATCAACCCTTGCTGATGTGCAAGAGATCGTTCGTGGTAACGGTGCAGAAGTAGCGACAATTGACCCACACAAATCACAGGGTGTTTCTGAATCTCACGTTATTCGTGATCTTCTTGAAGGTCTGGTAAACCAAGATGCTGACGGTAATACCATTCCTGGCATTGCTGAAACTTGGGAAACCACAGACAACAAAACATTCACATTTAACCTACGTAAAGATGCCGTATGGTCAAATGGCGATCCGGTAACCGCTCAAGACTTCGTATACAGCTGGCAGCGTGCCGTTGATCCAAATACCGCTTCTCCATACGCTTGGTACAT
>NZ_JBNGCJ010000889.1:0-6009 GCF_049974785.1 Vibrio genomosp. F10 str. 9ZD137 | reverse complement strand
ACTACGTTCAGGCGACCAGCCGTAAAGCTCATCGGCATGACTGATGTGATCTTTGAACGGCATTTCTACGGTGTAAGACAAGCATTTAAACTGCTCTCCAACCCAGTTAGAGCCGACAGTTAGGTTTGCTTTGCCCGGTTCATCTTTGTCGTATCCAATGTCGTCTTGGAACTCAGGAGTAATGGTTAACAGAGCTTGCTTGAAGTGATTCTCTAAATGGGCGATGCGTGCATTGTAAGAAGGGATACCTTCACTGCCTGCAACAAAGTTGTATGGGATAGCCTCATCACCATGGATATCTAAGAACATATCCACCCCTGTTTCCAGCATTCGCTCTCGAACCAGATACACTTCAGGGCTGCGCTCCATTGATGGCGTTTGCCATTCACGGTTTAGATTCACGCCAATACCATTGGTACGAAGGTGTCCGCGAATACTGCCATCTGGGTTCATGTTCGGAACAACACGAATCACCACTTTGTCGAGCAGCGAACGGCCAACGGTGTCTGTTTCATCGAGTAAACGAAGCAATAAGCCTTCGATAAGCCATTCGGCCATCGTTTCGCCCGGGTGCTGACGACCAATAACCCAAATATTTTTCTTTTCAGGGCTGGGTTCGCCGATCGTTAGTAGACTGATGTCGTTATTATCTAGCGTGTGTCCGAGTGTTTCTAGCTTACATGCCGGATGCGTTTGGGTGTTGTGTAATAGGTCCTGGTGGCGGTCGTACGAGTAGGGTGCAAAATACGCAAAGTACATGGACTCATGCTCGGGAATGATATTGAACGCCAATGCATTACCGTCAAAGGTGGCCGGGATACGGAACCATTCTTCGCGATCATAAGAAGCGACCACATCGTAATCAACCCAACCTTCTGGGTAGGCCGATGTTGCCAGTCCATTGATCGTAAAGTGGTGCGCCTGTTGCGCTTTACTTTCTAAGCGGAAGTGAAACCATTGTGAAATATCTGTCTGGTTATCGGCAGGAATCGTGAGTTGAATGTTTTGTGGAGATTCTGCTGAAACGACGTGGATGTTACCGCTTTCGAAGTTGCTGAAAATTTTCATTGTAGTTGTTATCTCGTGGTTGAGTTGCCGTAAGATTATCACACTTTTTTTCGAGTAAACGAATTACCCTTCGCGCGATCCTATTAGATCAACACGATGAACATGTTTAAGAGCATACAATAATAAAGAGATGGTAATAGCATGTGTATTTAATCCACCGATGACAGGGCAGTAGACACAGTTGGCGAAAAACAGGTAAACCTTTATTTAAAGCCTCACTATCTAAAGCGCATCATAGAAATAGTGACGCCATTTTTGTATATTCGCTCTAAAGCCCGCTTTGGTTTGTGGATACAATTGATTTATGAATGCAATGGAAGAGCATCTAAATAGAGTCATACGCCTTGAAAAAGAGAACGAAGCACTCAAGCGTGAGAATGCCCGTCTTCAAGAAAAATTGAATGCTGCTCTCGATAGCAACGGGCTTTGTTTGTGGGAGCAGCATATCCCTTCGGGCACTTTAACCATTTTCAATATGCAGTGGGGCAAAATGCTCGGCTATCAACCGAACGAGCTGACTGCAACGGTAGATACATGGAAAAGTAATCTACATCCTGATGATTACGACCTTGCCGTTGGTGCGTTTGATGATCATATAAAAGGAAAAACCGATCTTTATGAAGTGGTTCACCGCATGATTCATAAAGACGGAAGTGATAGTTGGGTCTACGATAGGGGCCGTATTGTTGAGTACGACTCTAATGGCGATCCACTTCGCATGATGGGGACACACATCGACCTGACGAAAGAGAAGCGTTATGAACAGGAGTTGGCTAAGTTGGCATCCACTGATCCGCTTACTGGGCTTTTAAATCGAAGTGCTATCGTTGAACATTTTTATCGTCGAGATACCCCCGATCTTTCGCAAGAATCAGCCATGCTATTTTTTGATATTGATAACTTTAAATCGGTTAACGATGCTTTCGGCCATCATGCTGGCGATACGTTACTCGCCAATATCGCAAAAGAACTAACTGAACGGGCACCTGGTGACGCTAAAGTAGGAAGAATTGGGGGGGATGAGTTCGTTATATTGTGCTCATACGCTGACCGCACCAAGTTGACAGCACTGTGCGACCAACTTTTGTCATCCTTTATCCCTACGCTCAATCAGCCCCTTGCTAACGTAAACATTGGAATGAGTATTGGTATTTGTTTCTTTCAAAAAGGGAAGCATCACTTTGATGGAGTTTACCAAGCCGCTGATCAAGCCATGTACCAAATAAAGAAAAATGGAAAAAATGCGGTAATGACCGTCGATCTTGATTGTGAATGAGGCAAAGATCCGAGCGCTAGATTTTCTCTTTTCTATACCTTCTTTATTTTTAGCGTAATCACTCGTTAAATATACACTAGCCCTCCCCGATGCAATATAGCGTTACCCCACAGTCGCTTAGAAAGCGACGATGGATGTGCCATGTCGACACGTTTTTATTGTGGTTCTTCGTCGTTTCAATTAGCTTTGTAAAGTCTGCTTGTAATTAGGATCATAGAATGTGCCGATGGTTAGCCTATCAAGGTGTTCCGAGATATATCGATGAGTTGGTTTATGAACCTGTCCATTCGCTTATTAATCAGTCTATGGACGCTCAAAAAGCCGTAACTCGGGTTAATGCCGATGGGTTTGGTATCGGGTGGTATAACGAAAGGCGCTCTCCCGGCCAGTTCCATGAAGTCTTACCGGCTTGGAGTGATGAAAACTTACGTTCACTTGCTCATCATATTCGTTCTCACCGTTTTATGGCGCACATCCGTTCTTCGACGGGAGCACAAGTCTCACGAGCCAACTGCCATCCGTTCATCATTGATAATTGGATGTTCATGCACAACGGTCAGATCGGAGACTTTGAAAGTGTGAAATTTGAATTAGAGCGGCAGTTGGATAAAGAGTGGTATCTCAAGAAAAAAGGTTCTACTGACAGTGAGTTGATATTTCTTCTGGCATTGGCTAATGGCCTTGAAACGGACCCCATTTCATCACTTCAGAAAACCATCCAAATGATTTCTAATACGCTTAAAGCGCACCGTATCTCTGAGCCTTTTAAAGCATCTATTTGCGTGTCCGACGGTAATGCGTTTTGGGTCATTCGTTACAGTTCCGATAATAAGCCGCCGACCGTGTTTATTTCTCAATCAACAGACGCCATCATTTTAGCCTCAGAGCCCCTAGATAAGGAGCGTTTGTGGAAAAGCATCCCACCACAAACCATTACCTTCATTAACAAACAGTCAGTAGAAACCTATCCAATAAGTGTGAATAATTATCTGTGAGGGTTTTTCTTTCGGTCTTCTCGTAAATTAATCTTTACAATTGCTTTGATTTCAATGTGTTACAAATGCTTTCTGGTGCTTGCTAAGCGGTAGGAATTATAGTCCTCTGACTACTTGTTATTAGGTGGTATCCCTTCTAGAACTGATATTTTCATTTGCAGGCTGATTCAATACCAAACGGTGAACGCAATGCCAAGCATATAAGTCAGCGGCGGTCGGTACCACTTTCCTTACTATTAATAAAATGAATAAGGACAGTTATGAGTCAGTGGTTAGGTCGTATTAAGCTCTCGCGCTTGATAATAGGGGCCCTAGTATTTATCGGTGTTGTACCTGCACTGTTGTTAGGGTTGAATGCGGTTTTGTTAAGTCAAACAGCCTTATCCGAACGTTCATACAACCAACTCGATACGGTGAGAAGCATCAAGTCTGCACAAATCAGTACATTTTTTGCTGAGAGAGAAGGGGACATGGATGTCCTTGTGGATGTTGCCACGACGCTCAAGCTCGAAGGGTTTCGTAAACTAGAAGCGCTTAATCAAGCTCAAGCCCAACAAGTAGAGGAATACATTACTCAGCTTAAATTGGGGTTACGCCTCTTCGCAGATTCTTACACAACGAGAATGGTGATGTCGGAATTTGACCGAGCTTTTCAAACGCAAGGCGGAAAAGTGAGTGGTCGCCAATGGTCAGGTATCGCAGATAACTACGGTGAAGAAATAGACCGATTTCAGCAGCAGTTTGGTTGGTATGACGCCTTTTTAATTAATACCGATGGAAACATTGTCTATACATCCACGCGTGAAAATGATCTAGGAAAAAACATACAATCTGAGAATATCGTTGGCTCTGGTTTAGAGAAAGCATTCCGTCGCGCTCAGCAATCAAATCAACACGATCAAGTCCATTTCGGTGATTTTACTCTCTATCATTATTCCAATAATTCGCCTGCGGGTTTTTTTGTCACGCCTATTACTGATCAGCAACAAACCGTGATTGGCTATGCAGCTCTTCAGTTTCCGATTAATAAAGTGAATGCGATTACCGGACAAATTCAGGGGATGGGACAAACGGGTGAAACGTATCTTATTGGCCCCGATTCATTGATGCGATCGGATTCTCGCCTTGACCCTGAACGATATTCTGTTGCGTCCTCGTTTAAGAACAATACCAAAGTACAAACAGAAGCTGTTCAGCGAGTCTTCAACAATGAGGCAGGCTCTCGCATCATCACTGATTACAATGGAAATCTAGTCTTGTCGGTTTGGCAACCCATTACTATTGATGAGTCAAATCAGTGGGGGATTATTTCAGAGCAAGACGTGACAGAAGCTTTTGTACCAAAAGACAATAACGGAGTAGAGTTCTATAGCAAATACATTGAAAGCTATGGTTACTATGATCTATTTTTGATCGATCCGAATGGTGAAGCATTTTATACCGTCACCAAAGAAGCAGATTATCAAACCAACCTTGTTCATGGTGTCTACGCGTCAAGCAACTTAGGTCAATTGGTTCGAGATGTGATTGGAAGTAAGCAATATGGGGTGGTTGATTTTGCCCCCTATGCTCCCTCGGATGGCGATCCAGCGTCATTTATCGCCAAACCTATTTTAAATGAACGCCAAGAAGTTGTGATGGTGGTGGCCTTACAATTGTCGTTGGACGCGATTAACTCGGTGATGCAACTGCGTGAGGGAATGGGTAACAGTGGTGAGTCTTACTTAGTGGGTTCCGATTATTTGATGCGTTCCGATTCGTATTTGAACCCATCGGAGCGTTCAGTCACTGCCTCATTTTCTGGTAATGTTGAGAGAAACGGAGTCAAGACTGAAGCGACTATCGAGGCGTTAAGAGGAAACAGCGGTGCTCGTCTCATCACCGATTACAATGGAAACCAAGTCCTATCTTCTTATGCGCCTCTTGATATTGGTGATATTCGCTGGGCGTTGGTGGCAGAGCTAGATCAAAGCGAAGCGTTTGCGTCGGTCAATCAAATTCGTAGCAGCATCATTTATTTGATGATAGCGACGTTACTGAGCACCATAGCACTCGCTGTTTATCTTGCTAAAATCATCAAGAAACCGCTCGGCGGGGAACCGCGAGATATGATGCTACTTGCTCAGAAAGTCGCGAATGGAGATTTAACCCACCAATTTGACCATTCAGCACCCACAGACAGCTTATATGGATCATTAAGAGAAATGTCTGGCAATTTAAAGCAGTTGATTGCTCACCTTCTAGAGGCAAGCCAAGGTTTGGCGTCAACGGCAGAAGAAACGTCGGTCGCCAGTGCTCAAACCACCCATGCGGTTACGACTCAGCATCGTGAAACCGAATCGGTGGCATCGGCTATTGAACAAATGACGGTGTCTATTCAGGAAGTTGCTCGAAGCACTAATGATGTCGCAGAAACATCGAGATACGCACATGATAAAAGTACGACGGGGCAACAAACGTTAGATCAAGGCAATATGGCGTTGAACAGCTTAGTGAACGACGTATCTGCTACTAATGAAGATATGAAAACATTGCAACTTAAATGCAATGAAATCGGTCATGTGTTGGTGGTGATACAAGAAATTGCGGGTCAAACGAATCTACTGGCATTGAATGCCGCTATAGAAGCGGCTCGAGCGGGAGCGGCGGGAAGAGGCTTCGCGGTTGTCG
>NZ_JBNGCJ010000888.1:0-5158 GCF_049974785.1 Vibrio genomosp. F10 str. 9ZD137 | reverse complement strand
GCTCTTCCGATCTGCCTATCTTCCGAGTATCGATCTAGATGCGGGGATAGGGTACGAAGCGATCGATCCTGCGCAGAATAACCCTGATACCGAATTAACCCGAAAAGAAGCAACGTTAACATTGACCCAGCTGTTATGGGATGGCTCTGCGACCTTGAATGATATGGACAGGACATCAGCCGATGCTGAATCTATCCGCTATCAACTTCTTGCTGACGCACAAGATATCGCGCTTGAAGTTACAAAGATTTACCTAGATGCAACAAAAGCGTTTGATGTACTAAGCCTGTCTGAAAGTAACCTTGCAACCCATAAGAAAATCTATATCGATATTAAAAAGCGTGTGGAGTCAGGAATTGGATCAACCGCTGACATGTCACAAGTAGAAGCTCGTATAGCTAAAGCGCACGGTAATTTACTTGCGGCGCAAAATAATCTCTTTGATGTGCATACTCAGTTTAAGCGTATTGTTGGTGAAGCTCCCGCGGGTTTGATTTTCCCGATGGCCGACCAAATAGCCATTCCATTTACTATTGACGATGCACTTAACTCGGCTTTTGAAAAACACCCGGTCATTAAAGTGGCTCAAGCTGATGTTGATGCGGCAAAGTTTCAGTACAAACAATCTAAGGGCGTGAATTACCCAACCCTATCAATTGAAGCGACTCAAACTTGGTACGATGACGCTGGCGGTACTGAAGGAAGCAGTGATGAATTTTCGGCCATGCTTCGTTTGCGTTACAACCTATTTAATGGTGGCTCTGATTCTGATCGTATTGACAGCTTTGCGTATCAATTGAATAAGGCTAAAGACTTCCGAGACCGCACTTATCGTACTGTCGAAGAAGGGCTCAGGCTCTCTTGGAGCGCTTTAGATCTCACGGTACAACAAAAAGATTTTTTATCTGACCATGTTGACTCAGCTTCTGAAACCGTTATTTCCTACCAAAAGCAATACCGCATTGGACAGCGAACCTTACTTGACTTATTGAACACCGAAAATGAGCTTTTCGAAGCGAGAAAAGGATACCTTGACGCCAAATATGATGAGCAATATGCCAAGTACCGAGTGATGAACGCAACCGGTCATTTGTTATCAGCGCTACGAGTGTCAACGCCAGACGAATGGCATCAAGAGGTGGATTACTAATATGAACAAGCATCTTATCCCTTTACTTGTGACGGCATCATTCTTATCTACACATACACTCGCAGAAGAAGAGTACAGCTACATAGCCACACCAGTCGCCACGCAATTAGATGATTTACTCGATGACGACCGTGATGGCGTTATTAATGCGAGAGATCTGTGTGTAGAGACACCTCTTGGTTCTGAGATCGATAATGATGGGTGTGAAACCTACATCGACTCCAAGCAAGAGATGAAACTTAATATCCTTTTTGCCAACGACTCTTATGAATTGAATTCAGTCTTTCTGAATCAAATACGAGTGATGACCGAGTTTATGACCAGCTATCCATCAACCTCGATCGAACTTCAAGGTTACGCCAGTAAAGTAGGCAACCCTGAATACAATTTGAAGCTATCTGAAAAACGTGCTGAGACGATTAGAAAGGAACTTATTTCCAATGGTTTAAGCCATACTCGTATAGATATTGTCGGTCACGGGGCTACCTCTTTAGCGGCTTATGGTGACGATGAACAAAGTCATGCACTGAACCGGAAAGTAGAAGCCACCGTTATTGGTTTCAAAGGCTCGGTGAAGGAAGCGTGGACTATCTTCGACAAGATCGAAAAGTAGTTACAATCGAAGATATATTACGGGTTTAATACTTGAAGGGTGCTAACGCGCCCTTTTTTATTTTGTTCCTATTTTCTAATGAGTTTCATTGATGAAAATGGTAATCTACCGCGGTCTAACCTATTGAGAGCACTAACATGACTAAATTGACCGCCGATATCCAAGCTAATCTAGAGCTATTTGTAACAGAAACTTGTCAAAACAAATTGGTTTGGGGCTTACGAAACGAAGAAGGTTGGTTAGCGTGTGACTCTAGTGAGTTCGAGCAAAGTGAAGTAATGCCTTTTTGGTCTTCAAAAGAAGATGCAGAACACCATAATGTTGAAGAATGGTCTGACTTCGAAATACTAGAAATCCCACTCGATATTTTTGTAGAAGATTGGCTACTGACTCTAGCTGAAGATGGCGTTTTGATTGGCACTAACTGGAATGAATCTTTAGAAGGTAAAGAAATAGAGCCTTCCGATTTAGCGAAACTCTATTTAGAGAAAGTCGTCAACTAAATCCATTTTCAAAAAACGTCGCCATTGCGACGTTTTTATTTTTAACTTAACAACAGGGAAGAGAGATTACCTCGAAGCCTTACTTAGATAGTGCTTCATTACTTCTTCTTTGTTTTGTAGGTACTCATCAAGCCCTGATTTTCTCAAATCACAAGATGGGCAATCACCGCATCCATCACCTATTACCCCGTTGTAACACGTTAGCGTCTTATTTCGCACCAATTCTAAAGCGTCATATCGGTCTGCCATTGCCCAGGTTTCGGCCTTGTTGAGCCACATTAGTGGGGTTGATATTTCAAACGTTCTGTCCATGCCAAGAACGAGTGCAGTATTCATTGATTTTACGAACTCATCACGACAATCCGGGTAACCAGAAAAGTCGGTTTCACAGACGCCTGTAATCACCGTGTCCGCGCCAATTTGATACGCATAAATACCAGCGAGGGTGAGAAACAAAATATTCCGTCCAGGCACAAATGAGTTAGGTAAACCATTATCCTGTAACTCATGAGAGACAGGAATATCGTCTCGGGTTAATGAACTGATTGCGAGTTCATTCAGTAGAGTCACATCCATGACTTTATGTGCCGTTGCGCCGAGCTCTTTAGCAAGATCTTGAGCAATATCGATCTCTAACCGATGCCTTTGACCATAGTCAAAGGTAATGGCATGGACTTCATCAAACTCTTGTAACGCTTTGACCAGACATGTGGTGGAGTCTTGGCCTCCGCTGAATACTACTACCGCTTTTTTCATCATCTCTTCCAATAAACCTAGGCAATACTTAAATATTTGTGCGTTTGCACCGACAATCGCCAGTTCCGTTTTATGCACGTTTCTATACACAGTTCGGTTGATCGTGTTTTCTGGCTAATTGGCTGCAAAGCAATAACCGTCTTTTGATCGATTGTCACTCTACTTAACAGTTCATCTAAGTGATCAATATCTTTTTGTGTTCCAACCGGGTGTTTAATTTCATCAGCACGTTCCAGTGCAGAATCAATAATAGGAAGCTTCCCTTTCATTGCCACTTTTGGTGACACTGTCACCCAGGTACTTCCGGTAGCTTTTACTTCAAAAGTTCCGCTGGTCTCAATCTGGCAGCGACATCCTATTTGTTCAAACGCCTTGGTTAAGGGGCGTAAGTCATAGATGCAGGGCTCACCACCAGTAATCACGACATGCTTTGCAGTATAGCCTTGATGCTGGTACTGCTCGACAATGCCTTCAGCAGAAATCGCGCACCATAATGGGTTATCTTCAGTTTTGACTAAGATTTCATTGATTGTGCGCTTATCGCTTTCAAGCGCGTCCCATGTTTGTTTCGTATCGCACCAAGCGCATCCCACTGGGCACTCTTGAAGCCGAACAAAAACTGAAGGCACACCGGTGAAATAGCCTTCGCCCTGAATCGTTTCAAACATTTCGTTTATCTTATACAACTTACTTAACCCGAGGTGTCTCTAAATTAGGTCCGAGACCTTAAATGAGTCTTACGTTAAGGTCAAATAAAATGCCTATCGATAGAGGAACGAATAGAGCGTGAGATAACTAACACTGGCTGAAATCGTCAAAATTAATTATCCTGCCCTTTTGCTGTAGATTTTAGGTAAGTTATGTACAAACTCATCGCGCTCGATATGGATGGCACGCTACTCAATAGCAACAAACAAATTTCGGACAAAACTAAACTCGCCATCTCGGCTGCCAGAAAAAAAGGCGTAAAAGTTGTTTTGGCTTCAGGTCGACCACTCGACGGTATGGTCGATAAATTGGAAGAGTTAGGCATCAATGGCGATAACGAATTCGTTTTATACTATAACGGGTCTATGGTCAAAGAACTCGGAAACCAAGGCATCATTCGTAAGCAAATCATCGACGGAAAGGCAGCAAAAGAAGTGGCTGCAATGGCTAAGGAATTTGATCTAAATGTCCATGCATTTAGCGAGGAGCACGGTCTAATCACGCCCCAAAATAGTGAGTACACGCAGCTAGAGGCAACCATTAACGGGCTCAGCCTGACAGAAATGGATTTTTCAACATTAGAAGATGAACACCCGATCATCAAAGTAATGATTGTTGGTGAACCGGGTAAATTGACTCAAGCGATTTCGCTGCTACCAAAAGAGTTGCACCAACGCTATACCATCGTTCAGAGTGCCCCGTTCTTTCTTGAATTCTTAAGCTTAGGCAGCAACAAGGGCTTAGGGATCGAATCGATTGCCAACTATCTAGGCCTAGATTCAAGTGAGGTTATTTGTGTGGGTGATGCTGAAAACGACAACCATATGCTAACTTACGCAGGTATGGGGGTAGCGATGGGTAATGCAATGACCGAAACGAAAGCATTGGCTAATTATATTGCCCCCAGCAACGATGAAGATGGCGTAGCAGATGTGATCGAAAAGTTTATCCTGTCCAGTTAATAGCGGTGATGTGATGACTGCTTATTAAATATACCCCACGTAGTTTATTAAAAACGCCTAACACTGTGTCAGGCGTTTTTTGTTTTCGAAACATAAGGTCTTCAATACACAAAGACCATTGCGAAAAGACTATTATTGAAAGACTCTAGCTAAAAGACTATCGCTGACCATCTATTGGCTGAATTTGCGTACCAGTCCGGCATAACATATGATCAAAATAGGAAAACGGATTGATTCCATCATCAGTGATAATATGCTGCTGTAAGAAACGAAAGATGCAATAAATAGAAGTAACTGATTCGCCGAAAGAAGAAATGCTATTATGATTAGAAGCTGCTTGAACAAAATCGTTTTCTTATCGCGTTCAAGTGAGAGCACTAAACCAAGCATTGTGATCGTAATGGCGATCCAGGAAGTAAATACCGGTAATGGCCAAATGACGGTCAGTGCGACCGCCCCCACGCTT
>NZ_JBNGCJ010000887.1:0-1082 GCF_049974785.1 Vibrio genomosp. F10 str. 9ZD137 | reverse complement strand
GGCTGTTACGCCATCCACGACACTGGTATTTATCTGGATGCTCAAAACCATGTCATTGCCCGTGCCAAAAACAATCAGGGTTATGCCTGTGAGCTGGAAGGTAACTTAGAATCCTCTTTAGAAGTTTGGGCTTATGTCATCTCACGCCCAGAGCCAACAAAAGCAGTGGTGGGAATGGGTAAACGAGACGTTGCCTTTGATGCGGGCCTGCCTATTGCAGAGCGGGCCTACAGTAACGGGATGCCTATTTCAGCTTCAGGAATCACCGCGACCGCTGTTATGGATCAACATACGTTTATTGAGATAGATGCCGATAACGATATCCAGGTTGGCGATATGATCGCTTTTTCTACCTCTCATCCATGCTTAACTTTTGATAAATGGCGTCATATTGCCATTTGTGATGACGACTATCAGGTGACGCATTGGGTAGAAACCTGCTTTTAACGAACTGACATTCGTTATACTGAGAAAAACACAAAACAACCGCCACTTATTGCTAAAGCGTCAAATGGTTAATCAACGTCAAATGGTTAATCAACGTCAAACGACTGATAAGTACCATGTAGCATGGTCAATCGACGAGACTAAATAGAGACCAATAAGGTAACAAATGAGGAATACTTTTTGACACTTGAAGTAGATATTGTTTCCCAAATTGCTGAACGCTTTGGGGCGCTGCGAGAAGCAGAGAAAAAAGTCGCGAAGCTGATCATGGACGACATCAATCTTGCAGCAAACGCGAGTATTACAGAACTTGCTGAAAATGCAGCGGTCAGTGAAGCGACCATTACTCGATTTGCTAAAGCCATTGGCTGTAATAACGTTCGCGATATGAAGATTAAGCTCGCTCAGTCACTGACCATTGGACAGCGATTCATACTCGACCCACCGGATCAATCAGGCTACCAGGGGGTATATGAGTCAATAAAACAATCGCTCGACATCAATCGCCGCCTAGTCAATGAACAAGACATCGGAATCGCAATAGATTGGCTGCACAAAGCAAGACAGATCATCTCTATTGGAATGGGAGGAGGTTCAACTATCGCCTCTCAAGAGCTTCAACATCGACTGTTTCG
>NZ_JBNGCJ010000886.1:0-5080 GCF_049974785.1 Vibrio genomosp. F10 str. 9ZD137 | reverse complement strand
ACCGCTCTTCCGATCTTATCGTACTGGATGTTGGTACTAATAACCCGCAGCGACTTGCGGATCCAATGTACATGGGCTGGAGAAACCCTCGAATTACAGGTGAAGAATACGCAGAGTTTGTGGAAGAATTTATGCAGGCCGTTCAACGACGTTGGCCAGATGCATTGATTCAATTTGAGGATTTTGCGCAAAAGAATGCCATGCCTTTACTGGAAAGATATAAAGACCGCGTTTGTTGCTTCAACGATGATATTCAAGGGACCGCGGCAGTCACCGTGGGATCTTTACTGGCAGCATGTAAAGCGGCTGGCAGTCAATTATCTGAGCAACGAGTGACCTTTTTAGGGGCAGGTTCAGCCGGTTGTGGTATTGCTGAAGCAATCATCGCCCAAATGGTGTCTGAGGGCATCAGCGACCAGAAAGCTCGGTCACAAGTCTTTATGGTTGATCGCTGGGGTTTATTGCAAGAAGGTATGCCAAATCTACTCGACTTCCAACAACGTTTGGTACAGAAGAATGCCGACACAAAAGACTGGAAAACAGAAAGCGGCGCGTTCTCTTTACTGGATGTCATGGTTAATGCTAGACCAACAGTGCTGGTCGGTGTGTCAGGGGCTCCGGGATTATTTAGTAAAGAAGTTATTCAAGAGATGCACAAGCATTGCGAACGCCCGATTATCTTCCCATTATCCAACCCAACCAGTCGTGTCGAAGCAACACCAAACGATATTATTCGCTGGACGAACGGGGAAGCTTTAGTCGCAACGGGCAGTCCTTTCGATCCTGTCATACACGATGGTAAAACCTACCCTATTGCTCAATGTAACAACAGTTACATCTTTCCAGGTATCGGGTTAGGGGTACTAGCAGTGAGTGCAAAACGCGTTACCGATGAAATGTTAATGGAATCAAGCCGCGCACTATCCGAATGTTCACCACTTGCGATCAATGGTCAAGGTGCT
Source organism: Vibrio genomosp. F10 str. 9ZD137 (assembly GCF_049974785.1). Taxonomy (NCBI): domain Bacteria; kingdom Pseudomonadati; phylum Pseudomonadota; class Gammaproteobacteria; order Vibrionales; family Vibrionaceae; genus Vibrio; species Vibrio genomosp. F10. Next base: position 4,118 of record NZ_JBNGCJ010000886.1, on the reverse strand, counting down.
CTGCTTCCTCCACTGGAGTCTATCCACTCGGTATCGAAGAAAATAGCGTTCGCTGTTGCTAAAAAAGCAATACAACAGGGTGTTGCGTTAGAAATCACAGATGAAGCCATTGAATCGGCAATCGAGCAGCATTTCTGGCAACCTGTATATCGCCGTTATAAGAGAACTGCATTTTAATCGATTCATTTTAATCGACTGTTCCCTTGCCTAACTTGGATAAGATGCTTAGGCAAGGTTTTTCCTTTGAGGTTCCTATGTTTGATTTGTTAGCGCCACTTGGCCGCTATCTAAACCCCTATATGTATGAAGTCTCTACGGCTTTGATTGCCTGTACACTCGTCGTATTTGGCTCAGAGATAAACCGAGTCCTTAGAAACTTGCTACGCTCACATCACTTTATTCTCCGAACGTTAGCCTTTATTTTAGTCAACGCCTTTGGTTATGGGTTTTTCATCGTAAAAGCAACGCCTTACCTATCTCGCACACTCTCTGGCCTGAACTCTGGTATGATGTTTTTTACCGTTCTAATCAGTTTTATTATTATTGGATTATGGGCTCAACGGAATCGACAAATTTGATCGTGCGATTAATCAATAACCTTCGTATCCGCATTCTTCATACCCGAATTTCCTGGCGGTTTTGCCTTCAGGTGTTTCGCTATGCATTAGTTGCGACGGCCTTGATCGCGTTATTGTTAATCTCTATTGATCGTTGGATTAGCTGGCGTACCTCTGATTCCATTATTTCAAACAGCCAATCAATTGAGCACTATGACGTCGCTGTCGTGTTAGGCACCAGTAAGTACTTAGGGAAAACACTCAATGAATACTACGTGCACCGTATAGATGCCGCCATTGAACTGTTTCAACAGGGTAAAATTGACGATTTCTTGCTCAGCGGTGACAACGCTCATCGATCGTATAACGAACCATGGACAATGAAGCGTGACCTGTTAAAAGCAGAAATACCAGAACGCAATATTCATCTCGATTACGCCGGATTTAGAACCTTAGACTCCGTCGTACGAGCGCGAATGATATTTGATAGTGACGATTTTCTTATCATCACACAACGATTCCACTGTGAGCGCGCACTCTTCATTGCAGAGCACCATAATATCAATGCCCAGTGCCTTGCGGTGTCTGGCCCTAAAAATCATTGGGGTGTCAAAGTTCGGCTTAGAGAGGTTTTTGCTAGAGCAAAGGCATTTCTCGACCTCTACATCATCAATACTCAGCCAAAATTTTTGGGGCCCAAAGAACCCATTGTTAATAGCCGAGTATTGGAAGGCCCACCTGAAAACAGTTCATTATTAGACGAAAATTCACCCCAATAAACTATTGAAAGTACACAGCCTAACCGAAATGAATCAACTGAAATAGATCATTGATTTCCAGCGATAAATTGAACTCGATTTCGACCTAAATGCTTTGCCAGATAGAGCGCTTCATCGGCCCTGGCGATGGCTTCTGTTGAACGTTCATTAGTTAACATCGACACACCAATGCTGCACGTCAATGGATCACCATGTACCCATATATGGTTTTCGACGCAGTGGCGAATATGTTCGGCCAATTCCATCGTTTCCGCTTGACTTACCGAAGAACAAAAAACAATAAATTCTTCTCCTCCCCAGCGAACCAATCGATGTTCTTGTTTGATGACGCTAAAGATCACCATAACAAACTCACGCAGAATATCGTCACCAATACTGTGACCATAGTGATCATTTACCGCCTTAAAAAAGTCGATATCGACATAAAGAATGCCAACAGAATCGTTGTCATTCGCGCATTTTTCCGACTGGACCTTAAGCCAATCTCGAATTGCATGACGATTCATCGCCCCCGTAAGAGCATCACGGTGAGCCAATTCGGCATATTGAAAATTTTGAGCTCTTAGAGTGCGGTTGATATTTTTCAAGTGTTCTTGCCTTGCCGTCGACTGATTAATCAACCTATGATTGCGGCGTATTTCACTCAAAGAGAGTAAGCTCCCACCCAGTACCCACATCAATAGCAATGAGATAAATAGCTGATCACTCGGGATAAACTCTCCCACGAGTGACACTTCATTGATTGTCATTTGGTACTGACCAGGGCCAACGCCTGAACCTGTTGCAAACTCTATTTTGTTGATATTCGAGAATTCCGGGGCGGAGTGTGCAATTGGAATATTATTATCCACCAACCACCACGTCATCACTTGTAAGCTGTATAACGGAATCTCAATAATACCTTGCCCCTCGATTGGCGAGTACTCTATACCATTGTATTTATGGGTATACTCGTCATCGACACTTGAGTATTCTGGGTTGAAGTTACGCATGTAAAAGCGCATTCTTGGATGAGACTTATCTGTTAAATTCACTAAATCAACATCGAGTCTGACGGTGTGATAACCCGAAAAATCGAGCCCATTTTCGGCTTTAGCGTCCAAGTGAATTGAAATACCACAATAAGGCCAAGGATAGTCGCTCTCTCTAACCTCACACGTCAACACAGCGGAATCGCCAACGCTCGTCACTTCAGAAGTAGACAGACCGCCATTAGCAGCGTCACTGGTGGGTAAAAATGCGTACATGTTTGGCGAAATGGTTTTGACTCGGCCATCGCCGTACATAAGGTACAGCTGAACCGTAGATATAGTCACCACGACCATAAAAAGTACCGATTTATGTACGAAGTTCATGCTTTGGTGTTCACCCCATAGCTCATTGGAAAAATCAAAAACTTCCAAGCATAGAATCTAAGGATTCGACCCGATCCGCTTTGCAGGAAACTCATGGTGTGCAAATAACGATATCTCTTTTAATACCGTAATATAAGTATATTCTACTTTAGATGATTGGCATTTTATTAAATCACTTTTTGTTTGTTAGAATGAGTAACAAATCATAAAAAGACGAGCCATGTCATGTCAGCAACCGTAACCGGTACATTAAAGAAAATGTCAGCTTCCTTAATGGAGCAAGTCCACTATCAATTACCAGTAGGAGACCAGTTAGTCGATCTCAACCCGTATATCGGTAAACCGATTACACTCACCCATACTGGTAATATATTTTGCAGTTCATGTGGCAAAAAAACCAAGAAAAGCTATTCGCAAGGTCACTGCTTTGTTTGTATGAAAAAACTGGCGAGTTGCGATATGTGTATTATGAAGCCAGAAACATGCCACTACGAACAAGGCACATGCCGTGAGCCTCAATGGGGCGAAGAGAATTGCATGGTCGATCATTTTGTTTATCTCTCAAATACCTCCAGTATCAAAGTAGGCATTACTCGCCATAGCCAAATCCCAACGCGATGGATTGATCAAGGAGCCACACAGGGACTTCCAATATTCAAAGTGAAAACTCGTCATATTTCCGGGCTGATTGAAATTGAGCTAGCAAAACACATTGGCGACAAAACAAACTGGCGCACTTTGCTTAAGCAAGATGGTGACGACTTACCATTAGACGAGCACTTCCAACAACTGTTACCACTAGTACAGCCAAGAATTGACGAAATTAAGCAGCAATATGGTGATGATTCCATCGAAGTATTAGCCAGCGACATTACCTCATTGAACTACCCAGTTCATCAGCACCCGGTGAAAATCACCTCTCACAATTTTGATAAGAATCCTGAAGTCACAGGCGTTCTCCAAGGCATTAAGGGGCAATATCTGATTTTTGATACTGGGGTGATCAACATACGTAAATTCACATCTTACGAAGTTGAATTAAGCGCCTAATGCTCGAATTCGTTTTAGATAGCATTGCTCAAGACAAGTAGTTCACTTAATCGAGCCTCCTTTTTTTAAATATCAAGATGGGGCTCCACTATTTTTACCAATGAGTACACTCTTCTCAATGTGTACATTCCTACCAAATAAGGGCCCTAACATCTCAGGTTCTTCAATACGTTACCTCTTTTCACGTTCATACTCATTGTGACTAAAGCCACCTCTTTACTAGACGACCGTTTTCTCGCCAATCACCGGTAAATCACTGTAGCAAGCTTGTTTGTTCTTTCTTTGTCCCCATATCTTCAATACAATCATCCGAATAATTATTCGATCATTAGCATTGGAGCAAGAATGAGCGACGTGAAACATTGTAACCTTCTAAT
>NZ_JBNGCJ010000885.1:0-816 GCF_049974785.1 Vibrio genomosp. F10 str. 9ZD137 | reverse complement strand
ATCACAGCGAGTCTTAACGCCTTGTTAAGGTGTGAGGCACGCAATACCGAAGCCTCCGTATACCACCTTAACCACTAAACCTAACGCATAGTAAAAATGCCACGCGTGCCGAATCACTCTTGAACAATTTGTTAGGCAAATTTTACAGATATGCACCAACTACTGACATACAGTGCTGAACAGTGCTTTCTTTTTCACCGACTGGTGCGACATAATGAATTGCCGATTCAGCATCCGCCCTACTCGACAACTTGCTTATAACCCACGCTGCTAAGTACTTTGATGACAAACAGCCACCTGCTGTTGCAAGATTGCCATCAGCATAAAATGGCTGCTCTAAAACAGTCACTCCTGATTCGACAACCCAAGGTCTCGTTGTTAAATCGGTACAAGCTGGTATTTGATGCAGTAAACCAAGCACAGACATGAGCAAAGTACCTGAACATTGTCCACCAATTAACTGAGTTTCAGGGTTTAGCTTTAACCTTGAAAGTATATCTCTGTCTTGAGCAATATCGCGTGTTAGTACACCGCTACCAAACAATACAACGTTGGCTTGATTCGCAAACTCTAGAGGCTGTTGAGATTGAATTGTAACTCCGTTCATTGAAGTGACGTACTGAGATGGACTCGTTATTTGCACATTCCAACCAGCGTCTTTCATTCGGTTCAAAATTCCCGCTGCTATAAATGAATCAAGTTCATTAAATCCGTCAAATGTTAGTACCGCGATGTCCATATCTACTCCTATTAGCCTAACGCCGCGTTAAGTCGTGAGCAACGCCATCACGAAACCTAACCATACCACCGTAAACA
>NZ_JBNGCJ010000884.1:0-3543 GCF_049974785.1 Vibrio genomosp. F10 str. 9ZD137 | reverse complement strand
CAAGTCGTGAAAGCATGGATGATGACGATTCTAGGCTTAATGCTGTCTACCGTGGGAATAGACAAAGGTGTCGGTGTTGAACGTTTTACTTTTGGCCTAACTGACCTTATGGATGGCTTTAGCTTCTTACTGCTTGCTATGGCGACATTTGCGCTTGGCGAAACGCTGATGGGAATATTGAAGCCAGAGAAAGACACCAATGGCGAAGAAAATCAAATTATGGCCAATATTGGTAGCATGAAGGTCACAAAGGAAGAATTCAAAGAAGTGGCTCCGGTCTCGATTCGATCGTCTATTCTTGGTTTCTTTACTGGCGTTCTTCCTGGTGCTGGCGCAACTATTGCCGCGTTTCTTAGCTACGGAATGGAACGAAGCCTGGCGCCAAAAGACAAGAAAAAAGAGTTTGGTAAGGGCAGCATTCGTGGTTTGGTTGCCCCAGAATCAGCAAACAACGCAGCATCAAGCGGATCCTTTGTTCCTCTTTTGACATTGGGAATCCCCGGTTCGGGTACAACAGCCATCATGCTTGGTGCTTTGATAGCTTACGGTATTCAACCTGGTCCACGTTTGTTTGTAGAGCACCCAGATGTGTTTTGGTCGGTCATCATTTCTATGTACTTTGGTAACATCGTACTGGTTATTCTTAACCTCCCATTAATCCCTTACATTTCAAAGTTATTGGCCGTGCCAAGGACAGTACTTCTTCCGATGATTTTGTTCTTCTCAATTACGGGGGTGTATCTCGTTTCATTTAACACCATGGATGTGTTCATCATGTTGATTGTGGCCATGGCTGCGATAGCTTTGCGGCTTGCTAACTTCCCACTAGCCCCACTCTTGCTTGGGTTCATCCTGGGTGGATTAATGGAAGAGAACTTACGCCGAGCATTGATGATCAGTGATGGAGAACTGAGCTTCTTATGGGAACGTCCGATTACGCTGACCTTTACTGTCATCGCGGCCTTGGTATTGATTAGCCCAATAGTGATTGGATTCATTAATAAGTTAAGAACCAAACCCGACGCGGCTGTTCAGTAATTCATAACGCATTGTTTACATCAATAAAAACAGGCGCCTTTTACGGCTCCTGTTTTTTGTCTTTTTGTCTTTTTGATAAACAGTTACCTTGAAAAACACCGGAGACGTCAACGTAACGGTTAAAAGCCTCGGTGCTTCCAAAATTGCTGCTCATTCTTTCCAATTAAATGGAAGGTTTTTTCAGCGACAACGCGACCCTGTAACTCAATGGTCATTGTCCATTTACCCAACTTATCTTCTACCGGCTCCCACACTGTGTCACCTAAGTAGAAATCAAAGTCGTTACTGTTTATATACTCTTCACCGGTGAATGGTTCTAAGGGCTCACCTTTTTTACTCAATATACCAGGATGGTCAATGCAAAAAGTAAACTTCTCGCCTTTGGCTTTTTTAATGTTGATGATAAGACCAAACTCTACATCGACCTCTGCCGGAACATTAGTCGTAAACTCTTGAATTTTTGGTAAGTCTTTCGCTCGTGAATCCCATGTTGTGTATATACCGTATGACGATATATCTATGACTGGCGATCGTTTTGCCATTGCTGCCACCGTTTCTTCATTTTAGTGATTGTTTTTTTGTCAACGTCATGAATATTGGCATAACTGCCCGTGCACTCTATGACGTCCAGTGTTAAGCCAAACTGACGCGCAAGATGGTAATACGGCAGGATCTCCCAACGACGCACAAAGGTATTGGACACAACAACACTCTCACCGTTAAAGAGTGCCTGTTCCGTCTGCTTATAACACCACTCATGGGCACACTGGATTAAGTCAGCATCGTAATGGTATTCCCCTTGAGCAGTAATAAAATACATATCGGCTTCAAAATGAGCCGCATTCATCGTCTGTGCAAGTGTCGATTTTCCTGACCCAGGCAGGCCACGAATCAAGGTGAACGTTTGTGTCATAACGGTTTGCTCATACTTTGTTCATTACTATAGGATTACTTATAGAAGTCATTATAGAAGTTGCATAGTAACGCGATTTAGATTCATTTTCCTATCGACATCTTATACTGATTACGTTAAGTTTGGATGTATAGACGTCCAAAATAAATAGCTTAGGGAGAAGAGCTGTGCCAATTAAGATCCCCGATCAACTGCCTGCATCCGATGTGTTGCGCGAAGAAAACATATTTATCATGCCCGAGTCTCGCGCCTCAACTCAGGAGATTCGTCCGCTCAAGGTGTTGATCTTAAATCTTATGCCAAAAAAAATTGAGACGGAAACTCAATTCTTACGATTGCTTTCTAACAGCCCACTACAGGTGGATGTTGAATTGCTGCGCATTGATGATCGCCCAAGTAAGAATACCCCTACAGAGCATCTTGATAATTTTTATCGTCAATTTGAAATGGTGAAAAACCGCAACTTCGATGGCTTGATTATTACCGGCGCCCCTCTTGGTCTTGTGCAGTTTGAAGATGTGATTTACTGGGATCATCTACAAAGCATCATGAACTGGGCCAAAAGTCATGTGACATCGACATTGTACGTATGCTGGGCGGCTCAGGCGGGGTTGAAACTCCTTTACGACCTGCCAAAACGCACTCGAAAAGAAAAGCTCTCTGGCGTGTACCATCATAAAATTCACCAACCGTTCCACCCCGTTTTACGAGGTTTTGACGATACGTTTTTGGCCCCCCATTCTCGCTATGCAGATTTTTCTACTGAATTCCTAGAAGCGCATACTGAGCTGGATATTTTAGCCAGTTCAGATGTCGCTGGCGTTTACCTAGCAGCAACGAAAGACAAACGAAACGTTTTTGTAACAGGCCACCCTGAGTACGACGCGCTCACATTGCATCATGAATACATTCGTGATTTAGGTGAAGGCATGGAGCCAGCAATGCCGATTAATTACTACCCAAATAACAACGCGGATAACAAACCGTGTGCCAGTTGGCGTAGTCACGGACACTTGCTGTTCTCTAACTGGCTCAATTACTGCGTTTATCAACAAACCCCTTACGACCTTGATAAGTTCAGTGAAGCCCACTTTACGAAAGATGATTAATAATCAACACCTTATTTACTCTTTAGTTAATAAGAAACAAGAAAAACGGTCATTAATATGACCGTTTTTTTATGATTGCTAACTTGCTCGCATTGTTCCTTGCTCGGTATTTCTAACCGTAACATTCAGAATATGATGAATCTGCTAACAAGGAGCCCTTATGAAAAAGACACTTTTTGCTATGTCGTCACCGATCTCAGTTATGCCATCAAAGACTATAGCGATAAACATCGCTATGAGCGTAGTGATCAGCACAGTAATGAGCATAACAGGTTGTGTGACGGTAACAAACGGCGACGAGACACCAACAAAAGCATCGTCCATCGACATGGCAGAAACTCGTTTAGCACTAGGGCTTGGGTACCTTGAAAAAGGCAACATGATCAGAGCAAGAGAGAATTTGGAAAAAGCACTCAAACATGCCCCTAACTACTATCGAACTCAGCTTAGCATGGCCCATTATTATGAGGCGGTGGGCGAGCC
>NZ_JBNGCJ010000883.1:1973-2899 GCF_049974785.1 Vibrio genomosp. F10 str. 9ZD137 | reverse complement strand
CAGCGCCACTTAGTAAGGCGTTAGTCGGTTAAGGTTTGAGTTAAAAAAACGCATCAGTACATGAACAAATAGAAACGAGTGAGTTTTTCAATGGTTTTTTCAAAACGGTTAATATTATTTTCATTGTTTACAATCAGCTTTAGTAGCTTTGGACTTACTGTCAATAATGGTGCTAAACCTTTACCAGAATGGTGTTCGAATGATGCTTCAGCTTGTTATTTGACATATAGAAATTCAGAACATGAAAATAATAGAGTTAAAGCCGTACTTTTCTACATTCAATACCATTCTCTTCTTGAAAAGCAGTTTGAATTTAATCAAGTGTTAAATGATCTTGATGAGGTAATAGAGAAAGGGAGTGTGCAAGCGATGCTAGTTAAAGCATCGATATATTCTTCTGGTCAGTATGTTAACAAAGATTATAATTTGGTTATTAGCATTCTTGAGGATGTAGTAAATCTCGAAAAGGGTGATAAGAGTGTTTATTCTTTATTAGGTGGAGCTTATGCTAACTTGTTTTTGAGCAATGTTAGTGAAGTTAGTTATTATCACTCTGCCAAACTGTACTTAGCAAAAGCGTTCAAGCTGGGTAATCATTCGGTAGCTTTTGAAATGGGATATTTATTACTTACTTATGGGGATAAAGATGATTTCTTTGACGCTGAAGAATACCTTCGATATATGTATATCAATGGTAATGAAGAAGATAAGGAAAGGTTCTATAACTATCTAGATTTAAAGTCCAAGATGTTGAAAGAGAATTAGTGGATGAATGGAAAATTTAGAAATCAGTTACAAAGCAAGTTGGGTGAGGGTTAGGTAGGCACTCAGTACATCTAAAAAATTAACGATTGAATCGCCACCGACTAACAAGTTAATTAAGTGGACTTATCAACGCTAGCCACTCTCGGCTTGGAGTCTGATAT
>NZ_JBNGCJ010000883.1:0-1963 GCF_049974785.1 Vibrio genomosp. F10 str. 9ZD137 | reverse complement strand
TAATTAAGTGGACTTATCAACGCTGGGCACTCTCGGCTTGAAGTCTGATAGGCTCGGTAAAGTCAGTGGTAACAGCCACTTATTAAGGCGTTATGTCACTCAGCAAATATTGAGAAAATTTATGAAGTTTAGAAAAATTAAGTTTAGTGAATGGCAACAATTTGAAAAAATTGATATCGATCTCAGTAATCGAGTTACAGTTCTGACGGGCGCAAATGGTAGTGGAAAAACTACGATACTTAACCAACTAGCGAGGCATTCGGGATGGCAATTTAATTCATTATCAACACCTAAAGAAGATAAAGCTACAGGTATCGTCAAATTTATATCTCGTATATTTAAATCTAAAGAGAAAATCGATTCCAATTTAGGCTCAATAGAGTATGAAAATGGTTCACAAGCAAGTCTAATTATACCTCAAAATAGTAATGCAGCTCAGTATGGTATTTCTCTACAAGGTCAGCAGCATATACCATGCTTTTACATACCATCTCATCGCCCTATTTTTAGGTATCAAGTATTAGGGAATATTCCTACAGCTAAGAAAAATAAGCAAAATGCTTTTGATGAAGTGTCGAATGTAAACAAACAACGATATCAAGGGCAGAATGGTCAATCGGCAAGCTTTCTTATGAAAAATACTCTTATAGGTTGGGCTATTAATGGGTATGGTGTTAATAACAATGGGAAAGTTATTATGCCGAAAGACTCGGAACAAATTAATAATTTTGAGGGTTTTCAGGCAGTCTTGAAAAAAATCCTACCAGCGACTCTTGGTTTTGAGGAGCTTGAAATACGAAATATGGAAATCGTGTTTGTTTGTAATGGTGGGAGTGATGAGTTTTTACTTGAAACAGCATCCGGTGGCGTGAGTGCGCTAATTGATATTGCTTGGCAAATTTTCATGTTTTCTTCAAAAGAAAATAGTGAATTTACAGTCATAATTGATGAAATAGAAAACCATTTACATCCAACGCTACAAAGGTTGATCCTCCAAAGCTTAGTAGATGCGTTTCCTACTGCTTCTTTTGTTGTTTCTACGCATAGTCCCCTTGTTGTAGGTTCAGTAAAGCATTCAAAAGTTTATGTTCTTCGATATAACGCTGATAATAAAGTTGAGTCTCAAGAACTTGATCTAGTTGGGGAGGCAAAAACAGCGACTGAGATACTAGATGAGGTGTTAGGTGTATCTTTTACTATGCCAGTTTGGGTTGAGCATCAGTTAAAATCAGTCATTTCAGAGTTTTCATCAAGTGAACTTAATGCAAACTCATTTCATCTCCTTAAGTCTAAGCTTTCTGAAATGGGCTTAGAGAAAATGTTACCGCATACAATTCAATGTATTTTGGATCATCAAAATGATTAAACTAGAACGAGGCGCATGTCCGTATCCTAAAGCATTGGAAAACTCGAACTATAAACATGCAACAAATAAAGAGTCATTAAAAAAGACATCATTTGATAAGTGCATGTATTGTGAAAGCAAAATTTCACATATAGATCATGCTCATGTTGAACACATTAAACCTAAAGCAAAAGACAAATTCCCAGAATTAGAGTTCGTATGGGAGAACTTAGGGTATGCTTGCCCTAAGTGTAATGGAGCGAAGTCAGATAAATACTTTTCCCTATCACCATTTATAAACCCATATGAAGAGAAACCTAATGAGTTTATTTTCTGTGCAGGAGCTCTTCTTTTTCCGAAGAACGGTAGTGAGAGAGCTGAAATTACGATCAATCAAATAGACCTTAATAGACCAGAATTGCTCGAAAAGAGGATGAATAAAATCCAAGAAATACAAAAAAGTCTTAATGCCTGTTATCGGGTTAAGGATCCCGACTTACAAAAATTGCTAATTGATGAAATTAAGTCGATGACAAGTAAAGATAAAGAGTATTCTTATGTTGTTAAATTTTTTCTAAAATCACATGAAATAGAAGTGACTTAGTATCAAGTTTGAAG
>NZ_JBNGCJ010000882.1:0-1960 GCF_049974785.1 Vibrio genomosp. F10 str. 9ZD137 | reverse complement strand
TCACTCTTAAATGCTTTGTTATATTTTCATTTCACTAAATAAATTACAATGGAGCCGCTCTTTTTAATAACCCAGTGATTTCATCAGGGGAAAGTGTCTCTAGGTACTTTATCAGTTCTCTTTGAGCCTTCCTTTCTGAAGTGTCTTTGGATGGGTCTATAGACAATAGGTAATCTGTTAAGCCTTTCTTAACTATTTGCACCTGAGCTTGGTGATCTTTCAGAAAGTCAGGAATTTCATCACAATACGGATTGGAAATCGTTAGCTGATTATTAGGGTTTGATAACCACTTTAGCATGACTTCGTTCACGTGCTCATCACCGAAACCATAGCCTATAACCACCAACTCCTGCACATCGTTGATTCTAGCTTTAAATGCGTCAAATAATGCGACAGGAGCAATCTGTTCAAATTTACCTTTGAACTTATGACCTCCGGACAACAATGAGCGCCTTAGAAATTGTAACTCACCCGAAGAATCGTTAACGAACAACTCATTAACACCGCGAGTTTGCATTTTTTGGCAAACATCTAAGCTTTTTGACTCAATATTTCTTATTGCAGATACAAAAGAGCCGAAACCTTGATTACCCACTGATTTTAAGTACGTTTTTTTGTCTTCAATAGCGAAAATATCAAAAGAACCATGGAGTTTCAGTAAGTTTATGCCTATTTCATCTCCTTCATAGAAGTCTAGTTTCTGTTCAGATAGTTCTTCCGAAGTAATCAGCCTAAATTCACCTAAGTTCTTGTAACCATGCTCTCTATTAGCGTAAAACCCGTCTTTTAGCCCCAAATCATAATATGCACACAGTTCTTCTAGAATAAGGTCGTGGTTAAGAGAAAATATTTCAATTCTGCCCTGTTGTTCAAGCAAAGCTTGCAAACCAAAATAATTTTCGAACCTAACTTTCATTCGAGGTAGGCATTTTTCTTGAAGTTCCAATAGCAATAACTGAATGCACTCAGTGACCTGACTGATTAAGCCGTCAACAATTTGTGCTTCTTTAGGTGTTTTCGCTTCTAGTTTCCAGTTTTCTAAATACTTAACCATTTCTTCATAGTGCATCGTGTCACTTTGAAAAACTAAAGCAAACCTCTTTTTGATCGCTTCATCACCTTGGAAATTGAATAGCTTTATATCCAATCTGGACAAAATATTCTTCGACAAAATGCTAGTAAACGACCAGACGAGCGGCATACCACACTCGACTGAAGCGCCAGCACCTAGAAATAGACCTTTCACTGAGCCTCCTTGAAAATATAACGCCCAATTAAGGGGTGAGCAACGCTACCACCCAACCTAAGGCATTGTACCGTAACCACTAAAGTTGAAGTAGAAGCAAAAGTGCCAAGCGTTGGGAATCCCTCTTAAATTGTTTGTTATGTAACAATTTTACGCGTATTGGTAGACATGATCTGCGTACAAATGACCACCGATTTCATAAGCTTGAGGCACTATCCTATCGAGTACAAAACCCACTTTTGTAAGTACCTTTTCGGAACCAATGTTACCCTCTGTGACAACTGCACTGTATTTAGCGATGCCAAACTCTGACATTGAATAATTTATGAGAGCTTGCAGTGACTCTGTACCATACCCGAGTCCATGATATTCGGGCAAAAACATAAACCCAACTTCAGCAACAGAATCGTTAACACAAAAACCTGTTATACCTACTGCTTTGTCCGTTTTGGACTCGACAACAACCAAACATAGCCAATGCTTCGACTTTACAAACCAAGGTACTAATCGAGATTTAAATTTACTCTCAATTTCTGACTTTGGCAGTTCATCGAAACAACGTGAAATGACACTAGGATTCGTATGGAGTTGCAGAAATAAAGGCCAGTCATTTTCCGATAATGGCTTCATCTGCAGCCTTTCAGATACTACTTCCATTTAGCTGAACTCTCCTTGTTACATAACGCCGCATTAAGTGGTGAGCAACGCAGACCA
>NZ_JBNGCJ010000881.1:0-371 GCF_049974785.1 Vibrio genomosp. F10 str. 9ZD137 | reverse complement strand
CTTTCACATGCATGCAGCTTTTGTGGCAGGGCAAAACAGGTCGCAGCGCCAAGGCGAGCAGCTTAAGCACTATAGCATAAGCACAATAGCATCACGCGACGACCATACAACCACCTCAGAGCCATCTGTCTTTGTGATGCGCTGCATGGGCGACAACCGATACAGCCCAGAATGCAATTGTTGCTGTAGTGATCGTAATTCCTGTTGGGCGTTGAATCTGAAATGCCAGATATCAGCATTAGGCGGGTGGTGCCTGCGTTGGTGGCACACCCATAGGTAGGCCTGTTGTAGGGTTTGCTCAGTGACCATATTCACCCCCCATCGAATGGGCTCGTGTTCGCTCAGTGAATGAGATCGGCAGAGCGGTTCAG
>NZ_JBNGCJ010000880.1:0-1143 GCF_049974785.1 Vibrio genomosp. F10 str. 9ZD137 | reverse complement strand
GCATCAGGAGAATAGCGTCTGCGCTGTAATGGCGAGCGAGATACACTTGGTAGCTATCGACCATAAAGTCTTTACACAAAATAGGTTGCGCTGCAATAGCGCGTACCTTTGGTAAAAACTCAAAATTGCCTTGAAAGTATTTCTCATCTGTTAGCACTGAGATTGCGCTGGCATGGCGATTATAAACGCTAGCGATATGTTCTAAATTGAAGTCGTCACGTATCAACCCTTTAGAAGGTGAGGCTTTTTTACATTCCAGAATAAACGCTGTTTTTCCATTGGCTAACGCCGCATAAAAGTCGCGATCAGACTCAGTAAGCTGAGATTGAAACCCTACCAATGGTTGAGATTGTTTTCTTTCTGCAACCCATACGTGTTTGTCTTTTACTATCTTGGCGAGAACTTCGGCCATTTCTGTTTCTTGCAGCGAAACGTGTTCAGAAAGTTGAGTCATTATTTAGCCTCTGCTTGCTAGTTGCTGAACCAGATCGAACGCTTTACCTGAATTCATTGCGGTGATCGCTTGTTGCGTGTTTTCTTTTAGGTTTTCATGGCCAAATAGGCGCATAAGTAACGCAACATTCACAGCGACAGCTCCGAGTTGGGCATCGGTCCCTTTGCCGGTCAACATATTGGTGATAATAGCGCGATTTTCTTCTGGTGCTCCGCCTTTAATGGCTTCAAGAGGGTGGCTGCTTACACCGAAATCTTCAGGCGTTAATGTATATTGAATGATTTCACCTTCTTTGATCTCAGCCACTGTGGTTGGGCCGTGAATAGCGACTTCATCAAGACCGCTTCCGTGTACCACTGCCGCACGCTTCATGCCCATTTTTAACATGGTTTCTGCAATAGGGAGCACCAGTTCTTCGCTGTAAACGCCCATGAGTTCTATATTCGGGCGAGCAGGGTTAATCAGCGGGCCTAGAATATTGAAAATGGTGCGTGTTTTCAGCGTTTGTCGAACGGGCATGGCATGTTTAACACCACCGTGGTATTGAGGGGCAAATAGAAAAGCGACGCCGAGATCGTCAACCGCCTTACGGGTATCTTCAGGGCTCATGGCTAAGTTGATACCAAAAGAGTCGAGCAGATCAGAAGAGCCAGATTTGGACGAAACACTGCGGTTTCCGTGTTTGGCTA
>NZ_JBNGCJ010000879.1:0-602 GCF_049974785.1 Vibrio genomosp. F10 str. 9ZD137 | reverse complement strand
GGCCCGATACGGAAAGTCGCAAGGCCTTGCGGTGGTGGTTACGCTGATAGCGGTGGCTGGTATCTTGCCATATATCGCACTGCAATTACGCGGTATCACCATGGGGTTAGAGATTGTCGCACCAAACCTAGCAAGTGATCTTGGTTATCAAGATCGCTATGTGTCTTGGTTTGTCGTGGGGGCATTAGCGATGTTTACCATGTTGTTTGGTACGCGCCATATCGATAATACCGAGCATCACCGCGGCATGATGATGGCCATTGCGTTTGAATCGGTGATTAAGTTGGTGGCATTTTTGACCGTTGGGTTCTTCATTATTTACTTGGCGTGGAATCAAGAAAACATTGATTTAGTCTCGGTAGCAAAGCAAACCTATCAATCTCCCAATCTCCCGACCTTATTCATTCACACATTATTGACGATGGTGGCTATTGTCTGTTTACCAAGACAATTTCATACCATGGTTGTTGAAAATGAACGAGCTCAAGATCTCCACACTGCGCGCTGGTTGTTTCCTCTCTATCTGATCTTAATGGGTATCTTTGTTCTTCCTATCGCTTGGGTAGGGCAAAGCTTACTGGCGGGAAGCCCTGCCGACGCTT
>NZ_JBNGCJ010000878.1:0-1719 GCF_049974785.1 Vibrio genomosp. F10 str. 9ZD137 | reverse complement strand
GCTACCGCATTACGCCTTAAACACAATTATTACTGCAAACCAAAAATGCCATGCGTTGGCGGTCGGCTTGAAGCGTTTGTTAGGCATCTTGGATTGACAGAGCTTTATGTAACGATCTTGTGGTGATTTTTGCCGTTTCTTCTTTGAGTTCGTCGTATTCCCCCACATAAAAAAGCTCTAGATCAACATCGATACCTAAATGTTCAAGTTTCTTAATTTCCAAGAACTTTTCATACTCTTGTTGAGCATGCTCAACGGCATGCTCTTTTATGTAGTCAGAGTAACCCTCAAACACTTCATATCCATTAATTTCAAGTAACTTGTCCAACTGAGAATGTAACATACTCATTGTCATATCTTTACCAGCCAAAGATGTTGACTCAGCAAACAGCAAGAATTGCTCTGACAGTAAGTGCATGCGATAAATCTCATACTCTTTGAGGTAGTTTTTCCCGACAATCACTTCGCTTTTAGTAGGGACAGCACCATTAATAGACTGCATACCCATATTCACATCAGTATGATCTGCTCGGTCTAGAATCAATTGCGATGAAGTCATACTGGTAATTGCATGATGAAATTTGTCTTGCAGTAACGAATAAAAACGACGAACTTCTGCAGAACTTGGTTCATAGTCAGTTGCCGCAATTTTGAAGCACTCACGAACAGAAGCATAAACGTTTTTTTCGTTCGCTCTCAGCTCTCGGATCTTAGCTGCAAGTTCACTTAGTTTTTTAGGGTCTGACTTAAGGATGTCGTCGTTAATTAAATAACCATCACTCATGTACCTTGTGATGATATTCGTTGACCACACTCGGAATTGAGTTGCTTTTTGAGTATTCAATCGATACCCAACCGATATGATAGCGTCTACGCTAAAAAACCAGTCTTCGATGCCATTTGGCGTAAGAGCAAGTTTTTGTGCATGGTCTATACGACTAAGTTCTCCGGAGTTAAAAATTTCTTTGAGCACAGGAGTTAAGTCTTCTATGGACGTAGAAAACATTTCAGCTAATGTCGGGAAGCTAGCCCAGGGCTTACCTTCCATTAGTATAAGTTCAGCATCGTAACCGTCGTCTGTATAAATAACGAGCTCATTTTTATTATTCATTGATTTACCTAACCTATTTTATCAATACGCCTAACGCCGCATTAAGTGGTGAGCAACGCAGACCACTGCACTTAAAGTATTGTACCGTAAACACTAAATTCAGAGTAAACCAAAAATGCCGAGCGTTGGGAATCCGTCTTAAATGCTTTGTTAGCAATATGGCTCAACCCTATGCACTGAACTCTTCTAATGCTGAAACTGCCGCTTCAGCTTTACCACTTTGAACAAAGATATGATCGTGATAGTAAGCTGCAATCACATTAGCACTGATACCTTTTGATGCTAACTTGCTAGCCACTGCTGCTGTAAGACCAACAGCCTCCAAACTGGAGTGTACCGTCAGAGTGATTTGACTATATGTGCCATCAAACGACAAACCTGCCTTTTCTGCCGCTGATTTCTCTAGAACCAAAGTTAAACCCTCAGACTCAATAAACGTAGCAACTGGATTTAGCTCAACATAGTCCGTAAGAACACCAGAAACTGTGCAAAACACAAACTCTGACCCCACTAATTTTGGACTCATAGAACGCAATAGTTCATCTAAATTCGTGATTCCTGACATATTGATTTCCTCTTATATTGCTAACGCTCTGCTAAGCGGCAAA
>NZ_JBNGCJ010000877.1:0-602 GCF_049974785.1 Vibrio genomosp. F10 str. 9ZD137 | reverse complement strand
TTTGCCCCGCCAAAGGAAGCACGGCTGCGGCTTCAAAAGTTACCGCATCGGGCACTAGGCTTAGTTCGCTTTCTGGAACACTGATATACTGGCTATAGCCTCCCCCTCTAAGTGGGAAACCAATAAACCCAGCAACCGTTGCCCCTTCTTTAAATCGAGATGCACCTTCTCCTAATGCGGTGACTTTACCTGCAATATCGTAACCTGGCACCCAAGGGAGATTATCTTTATTTTCCGCGGCAGCCCAACCCAGCCCAGCGCGTGTTTTGACATCAATAGGGTTTACGCCAGCAAAGGCAACTTTAATCACCACCTCTCCAGGCTGAGGCTCAGGCATTTGAGACGTAATGGTAGCGAGAACCTCTGCTCCACCAAAACGGGTAATTGCGATTTGCTTGTTTTCCATCTGTACTATCCCCTATTGAAAAAAGAAAAGGATGCCGAAGCATCCCTTTGAATATATAACATTTCTTTCAATTAAGTGAACTATTAGCTCGCAATTTCACCATCAATTGACTCAGTGATGACTTCTTAGTCTGCTAATCTAGCTCATCCACTGAACTAGCCAACCAATGCCAGTAGAATACCTGCCGCAACCGCAG
>NZ_JBNGCJ010000876.1:0-8706 GCF_049974785.1 Vibrio genomosp. F10 str. 9ZD137 | reverse complement strand
TTACGTCTTCAGACTCCGGTTCATTGGTTATCGACAGTATTACTTCAGGCGGAAAAATAGACGCACCGGTACTACAACGTGTCTTTTGGGCCTTTATGGAAGGGGCAATTGCAGTCGCATTACTCTGGATCGGTGGTACTCAAGCGATTGAAGCGCTTCAAGCCGGAGCCATTTCAACCGCATTACCATTTGTATTTATATTGCTTCTGATGTGTGTAAGTCTATTAATGGGTATGCGCACAGAAAAGCGTTAATCGACAAGCATTAAGATCATCGCGCACACTTTAAAAACTCTAGCCATGCCGCTAGAGTTTTTTTATCTGAACATGTTGCGAGAGAATGGTTAACTGAATACGAGAGTATTCTTAATTGGAATCGCAGGGTAAAGCTTAGATCCAAAAATCTCGTACAGGCTGATTAGGATCGTAGTGGTATGAAATTTGTGCTTGTAGCAGCTCGGCTGTAGCGATGGCATCAGTAAGGGCATGATGCGGAGTGTAAGTGGGCAAGTGGTAACGAATACGACTTTGCCCCAGCCTGACAGATTGTGGTTTTTTCCCTTTGAGTCTGTTCCAGAACCCTCCGGCCCATTGCGCTTGGATGCGACTTTCTATTTGCATGGTATCGACAACTGGGAACTCAATTCCCTCCTCAAACCGAGCACGTAGCGCTCGATCTAAAAACTCTCGTTCAATACGATGATAATGAACAACCAGAATACGGCCAGAAAGGCACTCTAAGATTTCTTCAATAACCTCGGTTAAATCTGGTGCGTCGATGATGTCACTGTGGGTTATTCCATGGATCACCACAGATTCTTCGCTCAACTGTTTTCTTGGTCTGACGGTCCAGTGTCGGGCTCTATTCAGATAGATTCGATTGAGAGTGAACGGAACGACTCCCACGGTAATGATATCGTCTTTTTTTGGATCTAACCCGGTGGTTTCAAAATCAACGGCTAGAAATTCGATTTCACCAATGGGAGTGGTCGCATCAGGAATAGACTGTTGATAAAAATGAGTCAGGACAGGGTGCTTTGCCATAGCAAGATGCTTCTTAAATTTTAAAGCCCAATCTACGGCTGGTTTGCGTATAAAACTATTCATACCAGGGTCCTATTTGAAACTGCTGCTAGCTTGGTAACGGAATTTCAAAAAGTTTTGTGCGTTACTCAAAATCTGAAAGGCGTCTTTTAAATTACGGCGCTCAAAATCGGACAAGTTTTCTGGCTCGATATTGTTATCGGGTTCAATTTCATTTTCTACGTCAATGGCTTGGTGACGAATACGTACCATGGAAATGAATTCCATTGCATCCCTAAGATCCTGTGCACGACCTTTAGGGAGAATACCCGCATCAATAATATCGTCCAATCGCTCAAAAGAGTTGGTTGAACGTGAACCCACTGCCAGGGCATGAACGCGAATGAGATCGGCAAGTGGCGCCGTACCTCGGCGTTTCAAGTTAATGGAGTTGTTATGGCGTCCATCTTTTTCCATAACGAAATCTTTAAAAAAGCCAAGTGGTGGCGTTCGGTTGAGTGCATTTCGAGCAAGACACGCGAGAAAGCGATTGTTCTTCTTTGCGCGCCGAACGATAAAGCTGTTCAGTTGTTCTGCCCATTTCAAGCGCCCATAAACACCATCAAGATCGAAAAATATCGAGGAATTAAGCAACGCCTTTGGGTTGGGGTCATCAATCCAATCAGAGAAGCACTCTTCCCATTCTCGTCGTGTCATTCGCCAGTCGGGATTGGTTGCCATAATATCGCCAGTGCACAGAGTGTAGCCACACATAGCAAGGCCATCACAAACAAACCGAGCGAACTTCTCAAAGTAAGCGTTGTGCTTTTCAGGGATGTAGCTGTCATCAAGGATAATGGCGTTATCTTGATCAGTGACGATAAGCTGCTCGTCTCGGCCCATTGAACCGAGTGCTAAAAAGCAATATTGAATCGGTGCAGGGCCTAGCTCTTGCTCAGCAAGCTCAATGATGCGCTGTTTGAAACTACGACCGATAACAGACATTGCTGTCCCGACCATATGAGAATTGGCATCTTCGTTGACCAGGCGCACAAAGCTATCTTTCACTTGCTCAGAAATTTGGACGAGCTCTTCGATGGTTTGCTGCTGGAAAATACTGCTGACGAGAAGAAGAGAGTTTTGAGACTCATACCGAACGATATCGGTAGCTTCGATTATCCCAATGGGTTGGCGATCTTTTAGTACGGGTAGATGGTGAACATTGTATCGCAGCATGGTCAGCATGGCTTCATAGACGTAGGCGTTGTGATCAAGAGAGATCACTTCCGTGGTCATTACGCTTGCAACGTCACCATTTGCGTCTAATCCCTCAGCGATCACTCGAGTACAGAGGTCTCTATCGGTAATGATTCCCAGAACGGGGCTGTCATCGCTATCATCATTATCGAGCTTGTTTTGATCGATAATAAGTAGCGAAGAGACATTTTCTTCAGCCATTTTAATGGCCGCTTGCTGAATGGTTTCGGTTCCGGCAATAAAAAGTACGTCTCGCGTGAGTAGAGTCCGCACCTTACAGGTCGTTAAGTCATTATCATCTTCGGTACTGGAAACGGTTTGCCTAAGACGGGCGTTATCTTCTACTTCCACAAAATCAGCGAATGAATCGTGGTTGTCATACAATTCTTGGAAAATCGCCTCCGGGAGACAATAGAGTAGAGTGTCTTCAATAGCCTTGGCAGGAAAGCGTACTTTATTATTGGTTAATAATCCCATTTGACCGAAAACAGCGCCCTCATCGATGCGATTATAGAGTTCCCCTTTACGACGATAGACTTCAACGATACCGCTACGCACGATATACAAGTCATTGATGTTATCGCCAAAGTGAATGATGGGAGTATCTTTACGAAAGTAGGAAATTTCGACATGTTTGGTGACGTGTTCCAGCACTTCTGGAGGGAGATCATCAAATGGAGGGCGTTGAGAAAGAAAGTTTTGAATTTCGAGAAGTTCAGCTTCCATTATTGAATCCGTTGAGTCATTTTCCCGATAGTATACCATTTTGTATCGGTGTGTATGTGATTGGCACAATCAGTAGGCTATCAACTAGGATTTGTAGAAAAACGCCAGCAAGTAATAATGGCTGGCGTTTTTTGTAGAGGCTTTAATCATTGATGAGCTGCTCGTGCTTTTGATGCTTAGCTTTTAGCACAGGGTAGTGTCTCAGTAACCTCATCAATAAATGGCCTAATCTATAAGGCCGTAATCGCTGCGCAGCACATCGATAATTTCTTGCTTAGGGTTTTGGCTGAGATGCACAGGTTTACCCGTAATCTTTTCTGCAATGCTGATATAAGTTCTAGAGATATCCATGAGAGCTTCATTTGGCAATGCGTTATCACGAGCCAATGCTTCTCTTTCTGGCATGCGTTCTTTGTTAAGAAGAATATCAGGATCTGGAAAGTGACCTAAAAGGAATTGGCGGAAACCTTCTTTCGAATTTTCGACGATATTGCCTGCTTGATATTCTTTGGTATCCCAAATACGAGAAGAATCCGGCGTGCCCACTTCATCCATATAGATAAGCTTTTCATTACCCGCTGAATCGGTGACATAGCCAAACTCAAATTTAGTATCGACAAACGTCTGATCAACATCGGCCAACGCTTTACTGATAACCGAAAAGCCATCTTTAAGCAGGGATTCGTATCGAGCTATATCGTCTGAGGTGGAGAAGTTGAAAGCAGCAAAGTTATCTTCGATGTTCTTGCGAGAAATATTGACATCATCCGCCTCAGGGACTCCCGGAATACCCTTCAGGATTCCTTTTGTTGAAGGAGTAATAAGAAGCTCAGGTAGAACTTTATCTTTTTCTAAGCCTTCAGGAAGCTCAATACCACAGAATTCACGTTCACCTTTCTCGTAAGCACGCCACATTGAGCCCGTGATGTAATTTCTACAGATGGCTTCAATCATGACGGGTTTTGCTTTTTGCACAATCCAAACAAACGGATGCGGGATATCCAATATATGACTGTCTGCGAGATTATTCTTCTTAAACAAATCAAACCAATGGTTAGATATCGCGTTAAGAGCAGCCCCTTTTCCTGGTACACCTTTAAGACCACCTTCAGCATGCCAAATACAATCAAAGGCAGATATACGGTCACTGATAACCATGATAGCTAACGGTGCATCAGGAGCGACATCGTACCCTTTTTCTTGAATTAGACGCTGGCTATCTTCATCGGTCAGCCAGTAAACAGAACGAACTTTGCCACTGTGGACAGGCTTGTTAGTGCGAATGGGTAAATCGTCATTGACGGCTAAAACTTGATCAGCAAGGCTCATTAGACATTCCTATTTTTTAAACGTCAGATTGAGAAGGAACCCAAGACTACAAACAGTAGGGCTTAGGCTGTGAATATGCCCCGCATCATACCAGAACTTTTTATCATCGACACTTAAAAAGCAAACGTTTGCTTAAAATCTATCGTATATCGATACAGCGAGAAAAAATAAAAAAGCGCCTCGAAAATGAGGCGCTAAAAGAGTGCGAAAATTCGTTGAACTTACTAGTGATACTTTTGGCCTCTGCCTTCAACGAAAAATACTTCACAGTCATGGAGCGACGCTAACGATTTGAGTAAGGCTTGGTTAACGTGATCAATATTATTTGAAGCGACAACAGCACTGGCGTTGCCAGACTTAATGGCTTTTGTCACTGTTTCTAGTTCTGTCATCGATTGAGATGCTTTCATATGAATAATTTTATTGCAGCTGATTTTCGATGAAGAAAACTGTTCAAAATCAGGACGGGGGCATTCTGACGTAAATAGAATCCATTGCTGGCTGCTTGATAAACCGGATAACCGACCCATGATTGAATCGTCGATCGTCATCGGAGCTGTTGGCTGAGCAAGAGTGTTGTACTTCGAGTGCTGATTAGGTTGTATTTGCAACATATCCCTGTCCTTTTATACATGCTGTATACCTATACAGTAGTTTTATTTTGAGTAAGGATCAAGTACAAATTGCTTCAATTATGAACAAAATGTGATTTAGATTGGGTGCTGAGATTGTTTTGTAAGCGGTAGAGGTCGGTTTTAAAGGGCAGAAATTAAAAAAGTCACGTTAAGTGACTTTTTAGTGCAAGCTATTGGTTGGTAGTGAAAGAGTGAGTATAAAAGAAGAAGGGGCAGTCTAATATTGTGCGCAGTGCTGCTCTTGGTGCTGACGTTCCGCAATGTTGAATTCGCGTACATCCAATGAAGCAAGGTCATAACAGTCTTCACATGAATTGTTAGACTTTCCATCAATATAATTAAGTTTGGTAAGAGCGCTTGGTTTTTTACACCAGTCACAAGTACCTTCTGAGCTGAACATTATTTTCTCCTTCTAAAGTGAAGTTCACTTTCAATTTTCTTCGGACATTATGACATATAAAAGGAAGTGAGGTTAATTGTTTGTTACATGCTTGAGAGGGGGATCGCTTGCGTGACGTGCTTTTTCTTGTGTTTCCTCAAAATGCGACACTCAAATGTAACATTTTATTAACCTGGTGGGGCGTTACTTAATGTGTGCCAGGATAATTTTAAGCGCATTATTTAATCGCTTCATTTCATCATCCGTTCCGCTCAAGTCTGGATGATAGAGTTTGGACAGTTGCTTGTAACGAACTTTGATCGTTTTTTGATCGGGTAGTTTTGTCGAAGTGAATCCAAACATCGCGCATGCAGTGTTCAGTTTCTGGTCGTTGGCATTTTTAGGTGATGCTTGTTGTAATTTTTTAACGTGTCTGTAAATCGTCTCGATCTGTTTTTTTTGCTGCTTGATGATCAGTGCTTGAGCTTGGTTTGATTCAATCAGCCGCCGCTTTTGGTCATTCTCTGCTTTAGTTGCTTTAGTTGCGTGATCTGATTTAACTCGGCGACGTCTTTTATATAAGAAGGTGATGAGGGAAGCAGCAACGATGATTAAAATGATCAGAACGTAAGTTGGGTTGGTTTGATGGTTTATCGCTGGCATCTGATCTGAGGTGTGGTTTACATCCGTTTGCTGAGGCTCGAAGGCGATATCGAGTTGGTCGAGAGAAGAAACTTGTTGAGCTTTCCGTTGGTTGAATTTAGCTTCTAAGACTCTGCTGTATCCTTCAACTGCGAGCTCACTATTGGGTTGTGCCAGCAAATACCAAATCTCGGCCATATCGAGGTTTTCTACTTGGTCTGTTGTTTGTTCATAAATGGTCGCGAGTGCTAGCTGAGCATCGACATTACCTGTCGTAGAAAGCTTAGTAAGCCAAAATATTGCCTGGGTTAAATTTTGCTCGGTTCCAATACCTTTAAGGTAGTACGTAGCTAATGAAAAATGCGCTTGCGTATGGTTATTGGAGGCAGCTTGTTGGTACCAGTATAAAGCTTGTTCAAGATCTGTTTCAGAGGTGGAATTGGCATACAGGTTTGCGAGTTGAAATTGAGCCGAGGCATCATTTGATTCCGCTCTCGGCGTAAGATCAGCTATCGGGTCGCCAAAACAAAGGCTCGGTAACAATAATAAAGAGAGAAGCCACTTCAAGATAAGCACATTCCGTTGTGATTTAATAAGGTCGGCCCTAAAAACAAACATAGCCATCATTGCTGAGTATAAGATTAGATGGCTTTATCTGCCGAACAATACCACTAATTATCAAGCACAGGCGGAAAGAAATTGACACTGGGCGTGATTTATTTCAATTGTTTTGGCGCCTGTGCACCATCAATCGGTCGATTAACCGAGACCTTACGGCCTTTCTTAAGCCCTACCTCATAGTCTGCAGTGAGGTTCTTCATCGCTTCTTTTAGCTGTTGTTTGAAGGTTTCTCTATCAATATTTTCGAATTCTTTGTCTATGTAGTTATTGATTTTATTATTGGATTCATCATCTGGAGTGATGGTCGGTAACTTCTCTAACGCGCCTTCAACCCAACCGGAAACGAATGAATTAACTCGACGAGTCACTTCAAGTGATGAAGTGCCGCTGCCCGAAAAACTATTTCTGAACTGTCCGGTATGTTCGTTCATTTCTCGATAAATAATGTCAAACGCAAATGCGGCAAAGATGGCACGATCAGCTTCGCCAATAAATTCCGCACGTTTAAGGCCTTTATGGTTTAGCAACACAGCCTCAACGCCAAACTTGGTGTTGATACCTCTAATAACGCGCAATAATGTCGAACTAATATTTGCAGGTAATAAGTGCGATGATTGTGTTTTACCCATTTTAATGAACTCAATATCGTCTTTATCAAGACCATACTTGAGCATCAAACTGTGCGCCATTTTGATGGCATTGGCGGCTTCGTTAACGTTGGCTGAGTTACCCAGTTCCAAGCACTTAGCTATTTTCTTTAGAGCTTTCTGTTTATTCATCGATATTTTAAGGCAGATGCGATTTTTGCAAAGTCTGACATAATACCTTTTTATAGCTATAAACTGAATCGCTGTGATAAAAATACCCGTTAGATTAAAAGAATCCGGCGATTTGAGGGTAAAAGAAGGGGGAAGAAAAACCAGAATAGATGCATGGAATCGATAGGACGTATTTAAACCGATTCTACTGATTCAACGTTCAAATAAAAACTCCCTCTATTCGGCCTAGTCAAAAAGAGGGAGTAGGTAAGGTTTTGATAACGGTTACTTGGTTACTGCCAGTTAATCATAATCAGTACGGTTAGATGCCTAGCTCATCGAGCAAATCATTGGCCATAGAGTCTTCAACTGGGCTTACCTTCTCCTTTTTTGCAGCCATGTTGTTCTGAGTGGCTTCTAGAATTGAATCTGGGCATTCATCTTCGGCAACTTCGAACTCTTCCAATTGAATAAATTCCGTTTTATCCATAGCGAGTTCCAGGTAGAAGATATTGTTGTTAGCGGTAGAAAACGTGACTCGTCTCGCTTGAGGTCGGTCAAGGTTTGTATCTACTGACAAGTTCACTTGCTTGTTCAATGCCAACATTTTTGGCTGATTTTGAGTGATGTTGGTTTGTAGTTCTTTGCGAATTTTATTCGTGAAGTCACCAACCAATTGGTTCATAAGCTCCCCAAGTACATCACCCACTTCGTCTGAAGTGTGCAATACCGCAAGCTCTTCTGCTGGCATGCCCATGTTACGCATATAGTTTGTATAGATTTCAAGCGCAGCCTTAGCGGTAAAGTTAATAACAACCAATCCCGAGAAACCACCATCGAACAGAACAAAACACCCAAAGTCAGGTTTTAAGCTTGTCTTATTAATTTTTTGAACCATCGCTGAGTAGGAAATCTTGGAATCAGTCGCAGAGGTGAGTACCCCAGACACTGACTGGCACAATTTTAGAAGGATATCCTCAGTGGTTACCGTTTTGTTTTTTTTCATTATTTAATCACTCTAAGTCAAAGCTATTTGCTGAATGCGTTGTTCATTTTTAAGCTTACGTTTTAAAAAAGAAAGCATTAGTTGTATTTTTTGGTTGAGAATCTGTTTTGATCACGTTTTCAAATGTTGTAAAGTGACCAGATTCTAAAAAATTAATAAATACAATTACCCATAGCTGATTGGATCAGCGCTTTAGGGGCAGGAAGCACATGTTACCAAGACTGCAATTTCAATCTGATGTCGACCCAGTCGTACACAGTTACTTACAAGAACTTCATCAGGCTGGCTTTAGTGGAGACATAGAGTCTCAATACGCCAGTCGTTTGGCGGT
>NZ_JBNGCJ010000875.1:0-1546 GCF_049974785.1 Vibrio genomosp. F10 str. 9ZD137 | reverse complement strand
CTACCCAAGAATGGCGCCCAATGGAACGCCTGTGCTAGTGGGTGGCCGTAAGGTGCCTACCGTTGGCCGTGTTTCTATGGATATGCTGACCGTTGATCTTGGGCCTGATGCTTTGGATTCAGTCGGTGATGAAGCGATTCTGTGGGGCGATGGTTTGTCTGCGGAAGAAGTGGCGAGCCACATTGGAACGATAGCGTATGAGCTTGTGACAAAGTTGACTTCTCGTGTTGCGATGGAATACAAAAAGTAGGTTCTATGTCTCGATTACTGCCCCATGTGTTGGCGATGATTTTACTCTCTGTTGTCGCTAGCGTTTCCGCCAAAGAAAAAGATTCTGCCTTCGTCCCTTTTATATTTAGCACTGAAACGTTAGGTTTTAGTGTCGGTGCCGCAGGTGTTGCCAAAGGTGTTTGGCAGCCTCAGGCGGCCTTATTTGGTATGGGTTTATATTCCGACAAAGGCAGCTATGTGGGTTTCCTCTCTGCTCATAACTACGCTTTAAGCGATAACTTGCTGTTTAGCACCCAGCTTTACCAAGCTAAACTTAACCAGGCTCCTTACTATTTGGGAGAGCAGGGCAACAATGAATCGTCCATCTTAAATAAAACGATTGTTGATGGCTTTGAAGAAAATTATGAACTTGAATTTAAATTCCTTCTTCCCTGGGGGGCGATAAAAGATCAAGGTTACATGGGTATGTTCAAGCCTCAGCGTGAGGTGTCATTTGCCAGCCCTTTAGAATCTGGTGTCACTTCTCTTTCTGTTGTTCCTTTTTATACCTCTCGAAAGCTAACGAATACGATTGAAGAAAATGAAGCTGCAAAAGGAGTCCGTTTTACTTTCGATTGGGATAATCGAGATAACGCGAGAAACCCCACAAAAGGATCCCATACCGAAGTCTCTCTTACCATGGGCTCAGACAATTGGGTAGATGAAGACAGCTGGAACCAGGTGGAGTTGCAGAACAGCCAATATTTTTCACTAGGACCGCTTGGTGACATTTTTGATCAACAAGTATTGGCGTTTGATTTTTACACTGCCGATACACCAAGTTGGAATGATTGTGATGGCCCACAGAATTGTGCTCGACCTCCAGAGCATGAGAACATCAGTTTAGGCGGATTGTATCGCTTACGAAGCTATACAGGTGGTCGTTATCATGGTCGCTCTGCCATCCACTATTCAGCAGAGTACCGCATATTGCCTGAGTGGCAACCATTAGGATCACTACCTGTTATTAACTATTATGATTTACCTTGGTGGCAATGGGTTGTCTTTGTTGATGCAGGTCGAGTCGCTGATGAGTATGATTTAAAAACACTCCATACTGATATGAAATGGAGTGCTGGTGGTGCAATACGATTCCAAGTAGAAGGTATTGTGGTTCGCGCTGAAGTCGCTAAAGGGTCTGAAGAGAGCCTGTTTAGAGTGATGATTAATCAACCGTTTTAGCTGTTCGTTTTAGCTAATGGTTTAAGCGAATTGTTTTAGCGACTCAGTTTAGCTACTGCTTACCGTGGACACTGCTTACTGCTTACTGCTTACT
>NZ_JBNGCJ010000874.1:0-1196 GCF_049974785.1 Vibrio genomosp. F10 str. 9ZD137 | reverse complement strand
CCACTTAGTAAGGCGTTATGTGCTCGGAGGGAATATGGAAATTCAAAAGGTTCTAAAAACGGATTTAGACGCTGTAACAAGGCTTGTTTCAGAGGTCTCAGCCAAGGATGTGCTTCCAATGCTTAATGCACAAGGAAAGCAAGAGTATAAGGACAGAGTATTACCTGACTTAGCATCTACTCTTGATGATGAGAAGTTTTCATCAATTAAGGCGGTGTCGGGTGGAGAAGTTCTTGGTTTTGCCGCTTTGCGTGGTGGAAATTATCTAACTCATTTGTTTGTTGCAAATTCACAGCAGGGTTCAGGTTTAGGTCGTATTTTATTGAATCATTTGCTCAATCAGACAGACGCTTGTGAAGTTAGCCTGCGTTCATCGGTAAATGCTGTTGGGTTTTACAATCGCAATGGTTTCGTAGCAACAGGTGAAGAAGCAGAGTTAAACGGAATTCGTTTCGTGCCAATGTCTTTAGTTCGCACATAACAATTTGTTCAAGCAGACAGCTAACGTTTGGCGATTTTGGTTTGGTTGAGTTTAGTGATTACGGTGGCTTTGTTTGGGTGCAGTGGCAGTTAGCTGCTACTTAACAAGGCGTTATGTGCTAGGAGGGAAACGTGGACAAAATCGTTATTTCACAATTAGTTGATAGTGATCGAAGTGCTGTGTTTGACTTGCTTCAAAACGAGCAAACTATGAGGTTTTTGGGACCTAGAAGACCTTTGACTGATGCAGAAGCTGAGGTTTGGTTTGCTAATGAGCAACAGGCAGAAACTAGGTTTGCGTTCAGGTCTGTTGAAACTAACGAAATTGTTGGGTTTTGTGGAATTACGCTACTTGATGCTGAACTAGACTTTGGGTATTTCATTCGACAGAAGTTTTGGGGGCAAGGACTAGCGTCTCTAATGTGCAAGTCAGCAATATTCAAACTGGCTCAATCCATCGACTTAACCCAAGTTAAAGTTTTCATTGCTTCAGATAATGTGGGTAGCCAAAAAGTGGCGCATAAACTTGGTTGGCAAATAAAGTGCGTAGCTGAGAACGAATTTGAGTCAGGACACTTGTATCAAATTCGCACATAACAAACAATTTAAGAGTGATTCCCCACGCATGGCATTTTTTGCTCGGGTCAAGTTTGGTGTTTACGGTGTCCTATTCGAGTGTCGTGGTTGCGTGGCTCACACCTTAATTGGGCGTTATG
>NZ_JBNGCJ010000873.1:0-3260 GCF_049974785.1 Vibrio genomosp. F10 str. 9ZD137 | reverse complement strand
GATGAAGGTCAACTTCTCATCGCCGGTGATCACAACATCAAATTTAGTTACAACGATGATATCTTATTCCACACGACCAATTTACCGCTTCACGAAAACGGCATGACCATCACGGCCTTTGATGCAAACGGAGAGACGCTGGCTTTTGAAACTTACTATTCCATTGGTGGGGGGTTCATCGCAACCGCTTCTGAACTGGAAAACAAAGGCAGCATTGTACCCACAGAAGTCGATCACCCTTTCAGCTCTGCGCAAGAAATGTTAGACACCGCCGAAAAACTGGGATTGAGCCTTGGCAGCATGATCTTAAAAAATGAACTGAAGTTTTTCGATGCTGACGAGATTGACGCCAAAACAGACCAAATTTGGAAAGTCATGTCTTTGTGTATGCAACGAGGGTTTGAGACCGAAGGAATTTTAGAAGGCGGCTTGAACGTAACACGACGTGCCCCTAACCTCTTAAAAAAACTGGAAGCAAACTCATCAATAGAACATGACCCAATGGAAATTTTGGATTGGGTGAACCTTTTTGCCTTTGCGGTGAGCGAAGATAACGCGGCGGGCGGGCAGGTGGTCACTTCACCAACCAACGGTGCCGCTGGCGTGATTCCTGCCGTCCTAATGTATTACCATCGATTTATTAAAGAGATCGACACTAAGCAGCTTAAAGATTTTCTTGCGGTTTCTGGGGCTATTGGGATTTTGTACAAAACCAATGCCTCTATCTCTGGTGCCGAAGTCGGTTGTCAGGGTGAAGTCGGTGTTTCTTCTTCCATGGCTGCGGCTGGGCTTACCGCGCTTAGAGGGGGAAGCAACGAACAAATGTGTATTGCTGCCGAGATTGCGATGGAACACTCTTTAGGAATGACCTGCGACCCTATCGGGGGGCTTGTTCAAGTGCCGTGTATTGAACGTAATGCAATGGGGGCTATGAAAGCGATTAATGCCTCTCGTATGGCCCTAAAACGAACCAGCAAGTGTTTAATCTCTCTCGACAAAGTGATTGAGACGATGTATGAAACAGGGAAGGACATGAACAGAAAGTACCGAGAAACATCACTAGGCGGTTTGGCAACCATTTATCAAGCGCCGCCTTGTGAATAAGTGATTCAACCCTAATTCTTCAATCAACGTCCACTTCTGTGGGCGTTTTTTCGTATTACAGCCCCTCCATAAGCACTCATTAATGAAATCATAGTTTTCATTAGCAGCCCTAACTCTAGAAGCAATCGTTTACTCAATAGATATAAAGGAAATAACGGTACTCACATTAGTAAAACGAATGCGAACATTAGAAAAAGTCGTGACTATCAAGCTCATTCTGCGATAATTGTGTCAAAATATTACACACTACCAATGATAAAATTGGCAGATGTTAACTCTAATACATCAACCAATAATGAGATATTTATGTGGAATAAACTCAATAAATCAATGATGTTCTGCCAAATGATGTTTGGCCTATCGTTCTATGGGGTCATGGTCATCTTGACTCGCTTTTTCTTAGAAGACTTGGGCTACAGTGAAGCCGATACCATGATGGTTGTCGGTGCCTTTTCATCCATTGGCCCATTGTTTGCGATCGCTGGCGGATTCATTGCCGACAAATTTTTAGGATCCTATCGATCCCTCACTATTTCTTACGGCACGTTTTCCATCGGATATATTTTGCTGATCCTTGGCGCATCGACTACAAATGTTCCAATGAGCTTAGTCGGTATCGCATTAGCAAGTTACGCTCGCGGATTGATGTCTCCTTCTTACCCAAGTTTATACAAACGCACTTTTTCTAGCGAAGAAGACTTCGAGAATGGTTACCCTGTCAACTACTCTGTGAACAATGTGGGTGCGCTATTGGGGCAATACTTGTTCCCGATGTTCGTGCTGGTTATTGGTTTTCACGGTAGCTTTATGTTATCTGCCGTCATGGCGGGCTTTGCGTTTATTACCCTGATTATCTTTAACAAGCAGCTCGTTAGCGTTGCCGCCGATATTGACCAAGCACCAGTAACAATGAAAAACTGGGTCGCTTTCTTCGCTCTTTCTACTGCAATGGTAGGCTTGGTATTCTTTATGTTCTCGAACATGGATATCGGTCAAAATATCGTTTATGCCATTGGCGCTGCCGCGATTTTGTACTTCATCTCATTAATGCTTAAGGCGAATAAGTCTGACGCCTTAAAAATGGGGACAATCCTGATCATGGTGGTCTTAACCACATGCTTCTTTGTTTACTATGGTCAAATGATGACCTCCATGACCATGGTAACCATCAACACCATGCGTGGCGACCTATTCGGCTTGATTCCTATCGCACCAGAGGCCTCAATGGCAATGAACCCTCTATGGTGTATAGTGGCAGGCCCAGTGATTGCGGTTACGTTCTCATCACTTGAAAAGCGTGGTGTCAGCTTCTCGACGGCCACCAAGATTGGTTTCTCATTTATCTGTACGGCGATCGCATTTGGTATTTTAACCATGGCAGTAATGGGTGTAGGTGAAGATGTGGTTATTCGACCTGAAGTGTTCTTAGTGATCCACTTCTTCCAAGCATTTGCAGAAGTCATTGTTGGTAGCTTAGTGGTGGCCTTTATCCTTTCTGTCGCACCTAAACACATCGAAAATTTCTCAGTAAGCCTATTCTCTGTTGCGATTGCACTAAGTGGTATTGTAGGAGCAGTGTTCTCAACCTCTATCGCACTGGAAAAAGGTCAGGAATTGACGCAAGAAATCGTACAAACGGTTTATGGCGATTACTTCCAACTATTAACCATTCTAGCCGTGGTGATGGTGGGTATTGCATTTATCTCATCGGTTATTATTCGTAAGATGCTTGCAGCAGCCAAAGAAGCTGAACAACCGGAACTGGTAGAAGCAAAGAGCTAAAAACCTGTTTCAATAAACACGCGGTTCCAGTAAGAAAAAAGCCCTAATCTACTGACTTAGGGCTTTTTTAATGGATTGTATTTGCTCATCTTGATCCCATTACCATGCACGCCTTTATCTAACAACGCTGCTATCAATACCGCTCATTAAAAGACGCTTTCAAGAACCTGAATAACGTTATACAGCGTCTGTTGTCCTGATGCCGTAAAAGTATAGGCATAGAGCATGATATTGGCTGCAATTGCACACCAAAAAAGAAAAAGTGACCAAGAATCTGAAGAATTAACCCAGCAAAATGGTTTTAAGCTGATGCAATGAATCAACCGTGTGGTGAGGCTCTATCCCTTCCACCGAGCAAACATTGTTGGAATTGA
>NZ_JBNGCJ010000872.1:0-1860 GCF_049974785.1 Vibrio genomosp. F10 str. 9ZD137 | reverse complement strand
CTATGCCCCTCGGCATCGCAACACACTTGAGCGATGCTGACAAAACGCATGACCAGCTGATGTCCCTTCCTATTGCTTTAGTTAAAGGCCGTTTAACGGAGACGCTGCTAGAAAAAGGAAAAGAAAGAACGCTCCTATTTGCAAACAGCATTGATGAAGCGATGCAATGGCTCAGTACTGGGAAAGTCACGTCGGTGGTTGATGCATTACCAGTATTAAACAGTTATAGAGATACCACCTATTCCAGTGACCTTAATATTAGCCCCTTACAGCGCAATAAACCCGTCGAATATTACTTATCAATGAAGACGGATGACCAAAGGTTAATGGATGCGATAGCTTTAGCGATAGCTAACGTGACTGATAAGCAATGGCAAGCACTGAATAAAAAATGGCTAAACCAAAAGTTGAAGCACGAAGCCTTGGTACCGTATGCAGAACTGATGGCGTTAACTGAACAGCCGGCTCTTCAAAATCAAATGATAGAGCAAGACATCAACGGATCAGCCCATTATCTCTACCTAGCACCGATGGGCGATCCTACGAGTGCAACCGAGTACTTTGCCGTTATTGTCCCTCATCAAGTTGTGATTGATAAGGTGATCCCCAAGGTACTAACATCGATGGGATTGAGCTTCATGATTTTGTTTCTCTTGTTGCCTGTTGCCTGGGTATTTGGTAACCCGATCGTCAGACCCGTGGATCTACTGACAAAAGAAACGTATAAAATTTCTCTGCGTCAGTTTGACGATGTTCATCATGTTCAATCACGTATTAAAGAAGTGTCTGAGCTGTCTGATTCTATGATGGATATGGTGGAAGAGATTAAGCGCTATCAAAAGTCGCAAGAAGAATTTGTCGAGTCGTTTATTCGTTTAATTGCTCAAGCGATCGATGAAAAATCCCCTTATACTGCTGGGCATTGTAACCGAGTGCCTGAAATAGGGATGTTGCTGGCGGATGCTGTGGAAAGTGTGCAAGAGG
Source organism: Vibrio genomosp. F10 str. 9ZD137 (assembly GCF_049974785.1). Lineage (NCBI taxonomy): Bacteria > Pseudomonadati > Pseudomonadota > Gammaproteobacteria > Vibrionales > Vibrionaceae > Vibrio > Vibrio genomosp. F10. The sequence continues at coordinate 876 of NZ_JBNGCJ010000872.1, read as the reverse complement.
GTAAGTTTAAAGATTTTAAGTTTGCTAATGATAAAGAGAGAAAGGAGTTTCAGATCGCCGCTTGGCTTCACGATTGTGGAAAGATAACGACCCCAGAGCACATCGTAGACAAGGGCAGCAAATTGGAAGCCAATTATAATCGAATCCATGAAATTAGAACACGCTTTGAAGTGCTATGGCGTGATGCTGAAATTCACTACCTCAAGAAATTGCTCAATGGAGAGGACAACAAGCAAACTATAAATAGCGAGCAAACCGACAAACAGACAGAACAAGCATTGATGGAAGAATGGCTGGCTCGCCAGGAGCAGTTAAAAAGTGATTTCGAATTTATCGCGACATCCAATGTAGGCAGTGAATTCATGGGCGAAGAGCAAGTGAAACGAATCCATCAGATAGGGCAACAAACCTGGCAACGCTATTTTGATGATGCTTTAGGGCTTTCACCGTTTGAAGAACTCTCCAAAAAACGCAGTGACCAACCATTGCCGGTGACTGAAACGCTGCTGAGCAATAAACCAGAGCATATTATTAAAAGAATACGGCCGTTAGAGTTTGATCCTAAATTTGGTATTAATATTGAGGTACCGGAACATCAATACAATCTGGGTGAACTTTATAATCTATCCATTAGAAGTGGAACGTTAACCAAAGAAGACCGTTTTAAAATCAATGAGCATATGATCAGCGGAATTAAAATGCTCAATAATCTGCCATTCCCGCCAGAGCTAAGTCGTGTGCCTCGTTACGCTTCAACCCATCATGAAACATTAAAAGGAACGGGTTACCCTCGTAAACTCACTCGTGATGATCTTTCGATTCCAGAGCGAATACTCGTGATTGCCGACATTTTTGAAGCATTAACCGCCGCCGACA
>NZ_JBNGCJ010000871.1:0-708 GCF_049974785.1 Vibrio genomosp. F10 str. 9ZD137 | reverse complement strand
AAACAAATTTAACCCCACTGGCGGTGTAATCATCCCTATCTCCATATTCACCACCATCATAATACCTAGATGAATCGGGTCGATGCCTAATGCTATTGCGATTGGGAACACCAGCGGAGCAACGATGATCAATAACCCCGATGGCTCCATAAACTGGCCACCAATCAGCAATAATACGTTCACCACAATCAAAAACGCGATTGGCCCTAATCCAGCAGACAACATCGATTCCGTGATCATTTGTGGAATACGTTCTTCCGTCAGTACATGTTTGAGTATCAGGGCGTTAGCAATGATAAACAGCAACATGATCGTCAGTTTACCCGCATCATAAAGGGTATCCTTAGTGTCTTTATGCACAAAGGTCTGCACTATTTTCACTAATAGAGGTTTGGTGTTTGTCTTATCCGCAAATGGCCCCATGTCTTTATACACAAAGTTGGCGATAAAGAAGGCGTACACAGCAGCAACTGCAGCAGCTTCCGTTGGCGTAAAGACACCCCCATAAATACCGCCCAAAATAATGACAATCAACAATAAGCCCCAGCTCGCATCTTTTGCCGCGCTGAAGGTTTCAGACCAACCTACAAACGGTTGAGCTGGAATTTTCTTAATGCACGCGGTGATGTAGATAGCAATCATCAACATCACACCGGCGAGCAAGCCGGGAATCACACCACCCAAGAACATACGGCCAACAGACACATC
>NZ_JBNGCJ010000870.1:0-1078 GCF_049974785.1 Vibrio genomosp. F10 str. 9ZD137 | reverse complement strand
CGCTCTTCCGATCTGCTGTATTAATGGGAATGATGATTCAATCGACACCGGTTTCTTTTGGTGCGGTCGGAACGCCGATTATCGTTGGCGTAAACAAAGGGTTAGATACACACAATATTGGCGAAGCGCTGATTGCAAACGGTTCGAGTTGGGATATCTATCTTCAACAAATCACCTCTAACGTGGCGCTCATTCACGCTGGCGTGGGAACGCTCATTCCTGTCCTGATGGCCATGATGCTGACGCGTTTCTTTGGTAAAAATAACAGCTGGACCGAAGGGCTCGATATTCTGCCGTTCGCTATTTTTGCTGGGCTATCGTTTACCATTCCCTATGCTTTGACAGGCGTATTCCTTGGTGCTGAGTTCCCGTCACTCATCGGTGGCTTAGTCGGGCTCGCTATCACCGTGTCTGCGGCCAAAGTCGGCTTTCTGGTTCCAAAAACAACCTGGGACTTCGAAGACGAGAAAAAGTGGCCAAAAGAATGGTTGGGCTCATTGAAAATTGACCTGGATGATACCCAATCAAAACCAATGAGCATGGTGATGGCATGGTTACCGTATGTGTTACTCGCCGTCGTGTTGGTTGCAAGCCGCGTCAGCCCAGATTTTAAAGCAATGCTGCGTAGCGTGAGTCTCTCGTTCAGCAATATTCTTGGCGAGGCTGGCATCAGTACCGCGATTCAACCTTTGTATCTTCCAGGGGGAATCCTTGTCTTCATCGCATTGGTTTCCGTTCTGCTGCAATCTCGTCGCGTCACCCCGTTAGTCAAAGCCTTTAGTGAATCCAGCAAGACACTGATTGGCGCAGGTTTCGTTCTGGTCTTTACTATCCCAATGGTGCGGATCTTCATCAACTCAGGCATTAACGAGGCTGATCTTGCCAGCATGCCAGTCACCACGGCGAACTTTGCCGCAGGCCTTGTCGGTGATGCTTTTCCTGCTCTTAGCGCGACCGTTGGTGCGTTAGGTGCCTTCATTGCCGGTTCAAATACGGTGTCTAACATGATGTTTAGCCAATTCCAGTTTGAAGTCGCACAAACCCTGTCGATATCCAGTGCCATGATTGTTGCACTGCA
>NZ_JBNGCJ010000869.1:0-2001 GCF_049974785.1 Vibrio genomosp. F10 str. 9ZD137 | reverse complement strand
GCACTTCAAACTTGATACTAAGTCTCAAGCTCCCAACAAGAAAAGGTATGAAGAACGATCCTACCGAACAATAATTAACACTTTACTTTTTTTTTTGGCTTTGATTTCCAATCTTCAAATCTTGAATTTCTTTCAGCACGGAGTCTATCGTCTGCAGACAATACTGCACTATCTAGGCTTTTATCTGTTCCCTTTCTAATCAAAGTTAAGCGACCTTGTGTTAAAGAAGAACCTTGAACAAACGAGTAATGGCCAGTAATTTTGCTTGGTCTAGCGGGAGATATATAACCAAATTTTCTTAAAATGATCACAGGGAAAGAAACCACTTTGGCGACAAGAATAATAAAATTAAAAACACATTTCTTAGGGAAATCAATAAATATACACTTAAAATCAAACCTAAATAAAAACCTTTCAAAAGACAAACTAGCACCCTCATTAGGAATTATATGAAGACTCATATTCCCCACTGAGTTTCCTTTTTGGTTTGATAGATTCATACTACCATTGACCAACTCATAAAAAAGAGTACTTGAACTAGTTGTCCATAGTGATTTTACGCCTGAAGACAATGTTTCTATATTAGGATCAAAACTTCTTGCATTAATAACCACGCCTTCCATATTATGCAAAATATCCGCCTTCCCTATTAAACTCTGCCTTTCGAATCGATCTTCACCAGGCTCCCCGTTAAAATCGTTATTATAAACATCATAAAATAAATACCACTTTCCGCCTACATAGCCACAACTACAGAATAATCTCCATACAACACGATAATATAAGGATAGACAAAGTTTAAACGATATTAGAAAAATAGATGTCCCAAATATGGCCAACACTATCACACTAAAAAATGCATCCAACCCCAAAAGACCCAAAATTTCATCGAATAACATCGACAATTTTGAGTTACTATTAATTTCAGCATTAACACTATCGTAAGCCATACCTAATATTGCGAAAGATATAGATGCAGCGAATACTGAAATCCTTTTGTACTTTTGCGCTAGTTCATTTCTAATCACTTACGTGTCCTTATGTAGTTCATTCTTTCAAAGCTTTACAGTTTTCTGCTATTATTTTAATTAGTCTTACTAATTCATCCTTGTCTGCACCTCTAGATACTAATCCATAAATACCTTTGCTCATTCCTCTCATCAATGTTCCACAAGTAGAATTACGCTGTAGAGCTACTGACTTATAAAAAACATTCGCACATGTAAGGTCATCGAAAACTAGAATGTCCGCATCTTCCATAGATACATTTAACTTATATAGCCTAATTTTTGAGTCCAGTGCTACATCTAGTTGGACAGGTGATGGATATAAATATTCCCTAAATTCATCTCCGAACTTACTATTAAACTCCCTAAATATTTCCTCTGAGTCTTCTTCATATTCATTATTAGTTATTAGAGCAACCCTTGGCGCTCTGCCTTCAATGGATTCAAAAGTTGAAATAGCAGACTTAACAACCCCCCTTAAAGAAAAGGCTGTTTTCTTCATCTTTATTATTGGGTCCAACATATAGATGTATTTATTTGGAAAAATGTCAAGTTTTAGAGGCGCTATAGTAAATAACCTCCCAGCCAATTTTGTTTTTTTATGACCAATTATCTCATTGATTATAATTTTCTTTGGATAACATGCACCGGCTATCATAGCATCAGCATGATTGTCCTCTATCTGAGTTATTGCGCTGTTATAGAGTTCAAGTTTACCTTTATCTGGACAACCAAGAGTATTACACTCATCAGTAGGGTAAATAGCTTGGATTAACCCTTGATTTTCCACTTCTTTGATAGCCTCTTGTACTCTTATGTCTTGAAACTCTGGAAATGTGATCTTGGGTAAAAACTTATCGTCCATTCAAACTCCACTAATGCCATAAAAAATCACTAAATTGTGTTCCGCGTTTGCTCGATTGTAAAGCCATTTTACCTTCAGGGTATAGCACAATGCTAGCTACTGAAACCTAACGCCTTACTAAGTGGCGCT
>NZ_JBNGCJ010000868.1:0-2108 GCF_049974785.1 Vibrio genomosp. F10 str. 9ZD137 | reverse complement strand
TGATGATGCCTTGGAATGGGGTATTCAGCGTCGACGTGTAGTTACGTTGAATGATGGTGAACCCGGTGAAAACTCGATTTCAGTTGCCTGTATGCACTGTACCGATGCGCCGTGTAAAGCCGTCTGTCCAGCGGACTGTTTTGAGCATACAGAAGATGGCATTGTTCTTCACAATAAAGATCTCTGTATTGGTTGTGGTTACTGCTTATTTGCGTGTCCATTTGGTGCGCCCCAGTTTCCTAAGCAAGCGGCGTTTGGTGAACGTGGGAAAATGGATAAGTGTACGTTCTGTGCAGGTGGCCCAGAAACGGAATCTGGCTCCGTAGAGGAACAGCAAAAATACGGTGCAAATCGTATTGCAGAAGGCAAACTACCGATGTGCGCATCTTTATGTTCGACCAAAGCACTGCTTGCCGGAGATGCTGAAAAGGTCTCTGATATTTTCCGTCAAAGGGTTGTTGAGCGTGGGGCGAAAGACGCAGGCTGGACCAATGGTGAAGACCTCTCTTTTGATGCGACTAAAAGCTAACAGGGACCAGGTATGCGATTAGATTTAATACGAAAGTCTCTTGTATTGCTGTCTCTAGTGGGCGCAATACTCGCTTCGTTATCATTTCAAGCTTTTGCCAACACGGAGCCAGCAGTCTCAGAACGCGAGATAACTCAACTGGCTGGTGCTGATTTCTGGCGCCAAGTTCGAGCTGGGGAAGAGGGCGTTACGACGTCACAATTCCCAGAGCATGGTGTGCTGATTAGTGCGCCTGGACAGACTTGGTACATCCTTAAAGAGAAGTGGATGTCTCCTGCTGGAGCTGTTGCTATTTTTGGCAGTATTTCAGTGGTTGCACTTGCCTATCTTATTGTTGGACCAGTCATGTTAAGTAAGCCACGAACTGGAAGAAAAATTAAACGTTGGACTCGCTTAGATCGCGCTTTGCACTGGAGTATGGCCTTCACATTTCTTACCCTTGCATTTAGTGGCCTAATGCTTGTTTACGGTAAGCATTTTTTGAAACCCTATGTACCAACTGAACTTTGGGGCTTCGTGATTATGCTCGCCAAACAGTACCACAACTACTTGGGTCCACTGTTTGGTGTGTTGCTGATCCTAATCCTATTCAAGTGGTGGCGGAAATCGATTTTCCGCAAAGTTGATGTCACCTGGTTTATGAAGTTCGGTGGAATGGCAGGAAAACACAAAGGCAGCCACCCATCGGCTGAATTTTCAAACGCTGGAGAAAAGGCGCTTTTTTGGCTGCTTATTGTCGTTGGAACGGTGGTCGCTTTTAGTGGGCTGGTCTTAGACTTTCCTATTTTTGGTCAAACCCGTCGCGATATGGAGCTGTCTAACCTTATCCATATGTTATCAGCACTTATTTTGATCTGTGGCTTCGTCTTCCACATTTACATAGGCTTGTTTGGCATGGAAGGCGCGTTAGAGGCGATGGTCACCGGTGAAGTTGATGAAACATGGGCAAAAGAGCACCATGATCTGTGGTACGAAGACGTGATGCTAGAAGAACAGAAAAGCGAGCAGAAGCAAGCAAACGTCAAGGAGATGAGCAATGAACAAGCATCATAAGGGGATTTGGTTTGCCTATGTTGCAAGCTTATTCACGCCGTTAACCTGTTTACTCTCGGGTGTTATCGCCATCGTCTATGCAGGTTACCGTCTTGATAAAGGTGAAGATTCAGAGGTGGTGATTTCTCATTATTATGGGTTAATTCGTAGCTTCTTTTTAAATCTGACGTTTTTTGTTGTGCTGATCGTGACGATTGCAACATCGAATGGGGTCCTAATCGGCATCAACGACTACTGGTATAACAGTACGATCATTGATTCTGTCGCCTATTTCATACCTATTGTGGGGATTGCCTTAGCGGCCATTGCCATATTAATTTGGTTCGTGCGCATGTTTAAAGGAATGAAGCAGCTAAAAGCTAATCTTCCTCTACAGACAATGAAAGGCCCCAACTTATAAGATTGTTCGTCTTTCTCGCTGATCGACTGACTGAGATGAAAAAATGAGGATGGTGTTTACTACAACACCATCCTCATTTTTTGCTTAATAGAAGAAATTCTATTGTTGTTCTTATCTTGTTGTTCT
>NZ_JBNGCJ010000867.1:0-22409 GCF_049974785.1 Vibrio genomosp. F10 str. 9ZD137 | reverse complement strand
AGCAATCACCCCAACTTTGGTATCCCTAGAGCTGGTCCACGCAGCGCCATACCCAACACTTTCACCGGCTTTCACTTCACGTACAGCAATCAATGGTGAGGTTAAGCTCATCACAGGTTTAAAACCCAGTTCAGTCGCTGACTTATCTTCGAATGGAGACACACCATACATGATGATGCCCGGCCTCACCCATTCGAGTAAGCTGTCTTTCCAGGCAAGCAAACCAGCAGAAGCCGCAAGAGAACGTTCGCCTTCGCAGCCACTGGTTAACGATAAAAACAGCTCGATTTGTTGTTGGCTAACCGGGTTATCCAGTTCATCGGCACAACCAAAATGGCTCATGTAGCGCAGAGGTTTCGCCACGTTAACGCACGCCTTTAAACGAGAAACGAAAGAGGAATACTGCTCAGGCCGAACACCAAGACGGTGCATTCCACTATCAACTTTTAACCAAACAACAACGGGAGAATCTAAGTTTGCCTGTTCGAGCGCCTGTAATTGCTCTTCGCAGTGCACCGCGGTTTGGATGTTATTCGCCACCAAAATAGGTAGGTCTCCAGAAGAGTAAAAACCTTCTAGTAGCAAAATAGGAGTAACAATACCGGCCGCTCTTAACTGCAATGCCTCTTCAATTCGAGCCACACCAAATGCATCAGCCGCATGAGCTGACTTGGCGATATGACATAAGCCATGACCATAACCATTTGCCTTAACCACAGCCATCACTTTGCTCGACGGCGCCTTGGTTTTAATCCGTGCAAGGTTATGCTCTAACGCCGCTAAATCTACACTCGCGGTCGCGGCTTTCATGTAACTCATGCTATTACTCGTCGTCAAAAGCGGGGCCTGCATAATTGTCAAAGCGTGAATACTGGCCTTGGAATGTCAGACGTACCGAACCGATTGGGCCGTTACGCTGTTTACCAAGGATAATTTCAGCAATGCCTTTCAGTGCGCTATCTGGGTTATAAACTTCATCACGATAGATAAACATGATTAAATCGGCATCTTGCTCAATCGCACCAGATTCACGCAAATCTGAGTTAATTGGGCGCTTGTCGGCACGTTGCTCTAGGGAGCGGTTCAATTGCGACAAAGCGACAACAGGGACATTTAACTCTTTAGCCAGCGCTTTTAACGAACGAGAAATCTCCGAGATTTCGAGAGTACGGTTGTCTTGCATGCCTGGTACTCGCATTAATTGCAGGTAATCGACCATGATCATACTCAGACCGCCTGAATCACGTGCGATACGACGAGCACGAGAACGCAATTCTGTTGGAGTAAGGCCAGAACTGTCATCGATATACATGTTTTTTTTCTGCATCAGAATCCCCATGGTAGAGGAGATTCTAGCCCAATCTTCATCGTCTAATTGACCCGTACGAATTTTGGTTTGATCGACACGAGACATAGAAGCGAGCATACGCATCATCAATTGTTCTGCCGGCATCTCTAGTGAGAAAATCAACACTGGCTTATCTTGATCCATAGCCGCATTTTCACAGAGGTTCATGGCAAACGTTGTTTTACCCATAGAAGGACGTGCTGCCACAATGATTAAGTCAGAACCTTGCAAACCTGCGGTTTTTTTATTCAAATCATTAAAGCCAGTACTCACACCGGTTACGCCGTCTTGAGGTGATTTGTACAGTATTTCAATACGTTCGAGGGTCTTCTCTAGAATATTATCGACACTTTGAGGGCCTTCATTTTCTGTGGTTCGCTCTTCGGCTATCGCAAAGACTTTACTCTCCGCTAAATCGAGCAAATCTTCAGAGCTACGGCCTTGTGGGTCATAACCCGCATCAGCAATCTCATTAGCAACACCAATTAAATTACGAACCAACGCACGTTCTGCGACAATATCGGCGTATGCATTAACATTGGCAGCACTTGGCGTGTTCTTAGCAAGATCCGCTAAATAGGCGAACCCACCAACATCTTCAAGCTGTTCTCTGAGCTCCAAAAACTCGGACAAAGTAATAAGATCGAGAGGTTTACTGTCGTCTAAAATTGATTTTGCCGCCTCAAAAATTAATCGGTGCGGGCGGCTATAAAAGTCATTGGCTAGAACCTTTTCGGCCACAGAATCCCAACGTTCATTATCCAACAGCAAACCGCCAATAACCGATTGCTCTGCTTCTAATGAATGAGGAGGCACCTTGATTGCATCAACCTGTCTGTCTGCGTTGATTTTTTTTCTGTAATCCGTTTTCTGGTCTGCCATTTTTTTGCTCAACTTCTTTTTTATTGCCGCTATTATAACGAGAATATCTCATTTGTAATTAAGTTAGAGAGTGTTTGTATTTTACTTAAGTATAATTAACCAACTGCTGACGAAAGCATACAACGTCTGACATAATATCTACTCTTCATTTTCCCCCTAGAGGTTCCGAGTGCGTAAACTTTGGTTCGCTTGCTTTTGCACGCTAACAACATCACTGGCTTATGCAAAGGAAGCAACACCAAGCCCTACCCAAATAGAACTCCCTTCTCCTTGGAAATCTGAGATTGAATTTGGTTACCAGGCCCATAGCGGCAACTCCGATTCGCAATCGCTGAATTCAAGAATGAACGCCGAGTATACCTCTGGGCGTCATCGTAGCAGTGGCGAATGGAAATTTCACATGCTGTATAAAGATGGCGAAGAAGATAAGCGTCAATCAACTTATACGGCGCAAAGTGATTATAAGCTAAGTCCAAAAACCTATCTGTATGGGAGCTTCAAAGGCATAGAAACACGGTATAGCGCCTATTTCAAAGATCATACGTTGTCAGCAGGATTGGGTTATCAATTTACCAATACCGAACAGTTAACCATCGAGTTAGAACTTGGCCCAGGCTACCGCTATCAAGAGCCCAACTTAGACGAGATAAAAGACGATGACATTATCTTTCCCGAAACAGTACAAGAAGCGATTTTTCGAGGAAATATTAATGTCGATTGGAATGTGATTGATAACTTAACCCTGTCAGCCGATATCACGACAGTGACAGGCTTGAGCAATACTCGATTGGATACCGATTTTAGTATGACCAACAATATTACTGACGATATCGCCCTTAAATTGGCTTACTCGCAGCAATACCACGATAAAGTGCCAGAAGGGCTGAGTAACTCTGACAGTATCTTTTCGGTTAATTTATTGTTTGTTTTTTAGTACGGTTTATTGTCTGGTCGTGTCTCTTTTCTACACCGATTTTTTTGTCTCCGCGCTATTCATTCTATTGTTTAATACCCTGTATGCTCTACGCATTGTTTTAGACATAAAAAAACACCGGCCTAAGCCGGTGTTTAAAATCTTCTTAACGAAGAAATCGTCTAGATACTGAAATTACTCAGCAGCAACAACTTGTACTTTCGCTGTAGCAAAAACTTCAGAGTGAAGTTGGATGCTTACGTCGAATTCACCAACGTTGCGCAGAGCGCCTTCAGGTAGGCGTACTTCGCTCTTAGCTACTGCAACACCTGCCGCTGTAATAGCGTCAGCGATGTCACGAGTACCGATAGAACCGAATAGTTTACCTTCATCACCCGCTTTAGAAGCGATAACAACCGCTTCTAGTGCAGTAACTTTATCAGCACGTACTTGAGCAGCAGCTAGCTGTTCAGCAACTTTAGCTTCAAGCTCAGCGCGACGAGTTTCAAACATTTCAACGTTAGCTTTCGTTGCCATAACTGCTTTACCCTGTGGGATAAGGAAGTTACGAGCGTAGCCAGATTTAACGTTTGCAGTATCGCCAAGAGCACCTAGGTTACCGATTTTATCAAGTAGAATAACTTGCATTATTTAATCCTCTTTCTTAATAAAACGACCGTTTACTGATGCTTATCAGTGTACGGTAGAAGAGCTAGGTAGCGTGAACGCTTGATAGCACGAGCTAGTTGACGCTGATATTTAGCACTTGTACCAGTGATACGGCTAGGTACGATTTTACCAGCTTCAGTAATGTAGTTTTTAAGAGTTGCTACGTCTTTGTAGTCAATCTCTTGTACGCCTTCTGCAGTAAAACGGCAGAATTTACGACGACGGAAGAAACGAGCCATGGGCTATCTCCTGATCTTAAATTTGAGTTATGTTGTCAGCATGCAATACTAATTTTCCCACACCATTTCGGCCGGTCTGGTAAGCGACAAAACCGCTAACCTTAATATTACTGCCTTGAACTAAGTTCTGAGTTATTGCTTTTGACCCTTGCCCACTGATAACTACCGGCATACGACAATAAACTTGTCTGGGTAAATCAGCTTCTACCATGGTGGAACGATGCTCTAACCAAAAACGGCAATGAGCGATACCAGCAGGGCTTTGGCTTCGAATTGGTTCTTTGACGACAGAGCCGCTAAGTTCCATTCGATTGGTCATAAGTTAATTACTCAGCAGCTGCTTCTTGGCTAGCTTCTGGACGATCTGTACGCTCTTCACGACGAGGAGCACGCTCAGCACGCTCTTCTTTTTGCTTAAGCATAATAGATTGTTCAGTCACAGCACCTTTAGTGCGCATGATCATGTTACGTAGAACTGCATCGTTAAAACGGAAAGCAGTTTCTAGCTCGTCAATCACTTCTTGACCAGCTTCAACGTTCATAAGAACGTAGTGAGCTTTGTGAAGCTTGTTGATTGGGTAAGCCATTTGACGACGACCCCAGTCTTCTAGACGGTGGATAGTACCGCCAGCTTCAGTGATAGAACCAGTGTAACGCTCGATCATGCCAGCAACTTGCTCGCTTTGATCAGGGTGAACCATGAATACGATTTCATAATGACGCATTTGGTTGCTCCTTACGGATTATTAGCTTCCACGAGTGGCTCGGTCGTCCAGAGGAAGCAAGGAACTAAAGATAAATGACCGAGAATTAAGGACGGCAAATGGTACAGAAAGGAAGCAAAATAGGCAAGAAAAATGTGAGATTGATACGCAAGGATAGATGTAGGAAAGAACCGGCACCAATGACTAAAGTGGCTGATATGAGCTAAGTCGTTCAAAGTATTGGTTTTGAACCACTTAACTCGACCCTGTAAATAACTCAGTTATCGACTCGATTTAATCATCTTCATCAATAAACTGCGCTTGTAGGTAATTTTCGATTCCAGTGAGCTCAATTAAGCCCAACTGTGTTTCTAACCAGTCGACATGTTCTTCTTCATCTTCCAAAATTTCTTGGAACAGATCACGAGAGACATAGTCACGGACATCTTCCGCATAAGCGATAGCGTCTTTTAGATCTGGAATAGCAGTCATTTCAACGTTCAGGTCACTTTCAAGCATTTCTTTGACATTCTCACCAATCATCAGCTTCCCCAAGTCTTGAAGGTTCGGTAGCCCTTCTAGAAATAGAATTCGCTCTACAAGATGATCAGCGTGCTTCATCTCATCAATTGATTCATGGTATTCCTTATCAGCGAGGTGTTTTAGACCCCAATCTTTGTACATACGTGCGTGAAGGAAATATTGGTTAATGGCAACGAGTTCATTACCTAGGATTTTATTGAGATGTTGAATGATAACTGGATCGCCTTTCATGGCTACGCCCTCCTCTGTGGTTCTATTAACTGTAGAACCAATCGGAAGAGAGTCAAAGTTTGAAAGCCATTTTACTGCCTTGGAGACTCTTTAACTTGCTTGCTTAAATTGAATCGATAACGTGTCATCGATAATTTCTTTTGTTGCACGGACACATTTTCCACACTGGCTTCCCAATGCTGTACATTTTTTTATACCTCGAATATCTGATATTCCTTCTTCAATGACTAATTTCTTAATCTTTTTATCAGAAATACCATGGCAGATACAAATGTACATACGACAACCTAACTAGAAAATTCAAACCTAAATATAAATAAGAACCGTTACTATTACCAGTCGCAAATGGAATTTATTTAGACAAATTCGTTATAAGAAAATCATTTTTATTGTAGGCATAAAAAAGGGAAGCCTAAGCTTCCCTTCTTAATACGATGTTTGCTCTTTTTAACTAATTAATTAGTCAAAGATTTTAGCAACAACACCAGCACCTACTGTACGGCCACCTTCGCGGATTGCGAAACGTAGACCTTCATCCATTGCGATTGGAGCGATCAGCTCTACCGTCATTTGGATGTTATCACCAGGCATTACCATTTCTACGCCTTCTGGAAGCGTGATGTCGCCAGTTACGTCAGTTGTACGGAAGTAGAACTGTGGACGGTAACCTTTGAAGAATGGAGTGTGGCGACCACCTTCGTCTTTAGACAGAACATATACTTCTGACTCAAAACGTGTGTGTGGGTTGATTGAACCAGGTGCCGCTAGAACTTGACCACGTTCAACGTCTTCACGCTTAGTACCACGTAGTAGTGCACCAACGTTCTCACCTGCACGACCTTCGTCAAGCAGCTTACGGAACATTTCAACACCTGTACAAGTCGTTGTTACTGTATCTTTGATACCAACGATTTCTACTTCGTTACCTACGTTTAGGATACCGCGCTCGATACGGCCTGTTACTACTGTACCACGACCTTGAATTGAGAATACGTCTTCAATTGGTAGTAGGAACGGTTGGTCTACTGCACGCTCTGGAAGTGGAATGTAAGAATCTAGGGCTTCTGCAAGCTCTACAATCTTGTCTTCCCACTGCTTTTCGCCGTTTAGAGCGCCAAGTGCAGAACCTTGAATTACTGGAAGGTCGTCTCCTGGGTACTCGTACTCAGAAAGAAGTTCACGAACTTCCATCTCTACTAGCTCAAGTAGCTCTTCGTCATCAACCATGTCACATTTGTTCATGAATACGATGATGTAAGGGATACCAACTTGACGACCAAGTAGGATGTGCTCACGAGTTTGTGGCATAGGGCCATCTGTTGCAGCAACAACTAGGATACCACCATCCATTTGCGCAGCACCAGTGATCATGTTTTTAACGTAATCCGCGTGTCCTGGGCAATCTACGTGTGCGTAGTGACGCTCTGGAGTATCGTACTCAACGTGTGAAGTTGCGATTGTGATACCGCGCTCACGCTCTTCTGGAGCATTATCGATAGATGCGAAATCTTTCGCAACACCGCCGTACACTTTTGCAAGTGTCGTACAGATAGCAGCAGTTAGAGTTGTTTTACCGTGGTCAACGTGGCCGATAGTACCAACGTTTACGTGCGGTTTCGTACGTTCAAATTTTTCTTTAGACACGATCGTGTTCCTTCCTAGTTATGATTCGACCTGATCATTATTGATCAGGAAGATCCAGAATTTGCTATTTTATGCGTCAACTCGCGTCAGCGCAATATTTGGACGCCTTGATCTTCTAAAAAAGAAGAAAAAATATGCCCTACTATTTAACCACGCTCTGCAATGATTGCTTTTGCAACATTGCTTGGCACTTCAGCGTACTCACTAAACTCCATGGAGTAAGAAGCACGACCTTGTGTCGCAGAACGTAAATCAGTTGCGTAACCGAACATGACAGACAACGGAACTTGTGCACGAATTATCTTCAGGCCAGCAGTCCCCTCGTCCATACCTTCGATGATGCCACGACGACGGTTAATATCGCCAACAACATCACCCATCCAGTCCTCTGGAGTAGTTACCTCAACTTTCATCATAGGCTCAAGCAAAACAGGTTGCGCTTCAAGCGCCGCCGTTTTGAAAGCCATGGAGGCAGCGATTAAAAACGCCATCTCGCTTGAATCTGTTTCATGATAAGAGCCATCATAGAGTGTAGCTTTAATATCCAAAATTGGATAACCCGCAACAACACCACTATTCATTTGCTCTGCAGCGCCTTTCGCGACTGACTCAATAAAATCTTTTGGTACCGTACCATTAGCAATTTCATCGACGAAGACAAAACCTTCACCTGGCTCTGATGGTTCAAGTTTAAGCCAAACATGGCCATATTGCCCTTTACCAGCATGCTCACGGACAAACTTACCTTCCGCTTTCGCTGTACCACGTATGGTTTCACGGTAGGCAACTTGTGGATTACCAACGTTACAATTGACGCTAAACTCACGTTTCATGCGGTCAACAATGATATCTAAGTGCAGTTCACCCATACCAGAAATAAGCGTTTGGCCTGTTTCTTTGTCCGTTTCAACACGGAACGACGGATCTTCTGCCGCTAGCTTTCCTAACGCGATAGTCATTTTATCTTGATCAGCTTGAGAACGCGGTTCTACAACGATCTGAATAACAGGATCTGGGAATTCCATGCGCTCTAGGATAATCTTATGATTCTGATCACACAGGGTTTCACCTGTCGTCACATCTTTAAGACCAATAATAGCGGCAATATCACCCGCTCGCACTTCTTTCACTTCTTCACGCTTATTTGAATGCATCTGGACGATACGCCCTAAACGCTCACGCTGTTTCTTCACTGAGTTGTAAGCGGTTTTTCCGCTTTCCACCACCCCAGAGTAAACACGAATGAACGTTAACGTACCCACAAACGGGTCTGTTGCAATTTTAAATGCTAACGCCGAAAACGGTTCATTGTCGTCAGCATGACGCTCGACTTCATTTTCGTCTTCATCAATACCTTGAATTGCCGGTACATCGACAGGAGAAGGGAGGAAATCAACGACAGCATCAAGAACGGCTTGTACCCCTTTGTTTTTGAATGCACTACCACAAGTGGCGAGTACGATTTCATTATTCAGAGTGCGAGTACGAAGGCCTTGTTTGATTTCTGCTTCCGTCAGCTCACCTTCTTCAAGGTATTTATCCATCAGCTCTTCAGAGGCTTCGGCTGCAGCTTCAACCATTTCAGTACGGTACTCTTCAGCCATTTCTTGCATGTCTGCTGGAATATCTTCGTACGTAAATGTCATGCCTTGATCAGCGTCGTTCCAGTTGATTGCCTTCATCTTGATAAGATCGACAACACCTTGGAAGTTTTCTTCAGTACCAATGTTGAGTTGAATCGGCACAGGCGTTGCGCCTAGGCGATCTTTTATTTGGTCTACAACGCGCAAGAAATCTGCACCAGTACGGTCCATTTTGTTTACAAATACCATACGTGGAACTTGGTATTTGTCGGCTTGGCGCCATACTGTCTCTGACTGAGGTTCAACACCCGATGAGCCACAAAATACAACGACAGCACCATCCAATACGCGCAATGAACGCTCTACTTCAATCGTGAAGTCTACGTGCCCTGGCGTATCAATGATATTAATGCGGTGGTCTTGATACTGTGCTTCCATACCACGCCAGAAAGTCGTGGTTGCAGCAGAAGTGATAGTAATACCACGTTCTTGCTCTTGCTCCATCCAATCCATGGTAGCAGCACCATCGTGAACTTCGCCGATTTTATGAGAAAGGCCAGTATAGAACAGAATACGTTCACTTGTGGTTGTTTTACCTGCATCTACGTGAGCTACGATACCGATATTACGGTAGCGCTCAATAGGAGTTTTACGAGCCACTGTGTATCCTCTTTGTAGGAATTATTGATGTTTCAAAAAAGGCTTTTTGAAATATAAATAAACCCTAATAGCAATTAGGTGGGGAGTTAAGAAAGTGCTGCGAGAGGAACTCGCAGCACTAAAAAGGTATTACCAGCGGTAATGAGCAAATGCTTTGTTAGCATCAGCCATACGGTGAACGTCTTCACGTTTCTTAACCGAAGTACCTTTGTTCTCAGACGCATCTAGCATTTCAGCCGCTAGGCGTTGAGCCATAGATTTTTCACCACGCTTACGCGCAGCTTCAACTACCCAACGCATAGCAAGAGCGTTACGGCGAACCGGACGAACTTCTACAGGTACTTGGTAAGTTGAACCACCCACACGGCGAGATTTAACCTCTACCGATGGACGAACATTTTCAAGAGCTTCTTCAAATACAGCTAAGTGATCTTTACCAGATTTCTCAGCCATAACTTCTAGTGCAGTGTAAACAATTTTCTCTGCAGTAGATTTCTTTCCGTCAACCATAAGGATGTTAACGAATTTTGCCAGCAGTTCAGATTTGAACTTAGGATCTGGAAGGATCTTACGCTGGCCTATAACGCGACGACGTGGCATGGATATTCTCCGTTGTCTTCTTCAGGTTATCCAAAACTTTACAGTTTTTTCAAAAATTAAGAATTTAAATTAATTTAGTGTTTGGCCTTACTTAACGGAATCCATTAAGACTTAGGACGCTTCACACCGTACTTAGAACGACCTTTCTTACGGTCATTTACGCCAGCACAGTCTAATGCGCCGCGAACAGTGTGGTAACGTACACCCGGAAGGTCTTTAACACGACCGCCACGGATTAGAACAACACTGTGCTCTTGAAGGTTGTGGCCTTCACCGCCGATGTACGAAGTCACTTCAAAGCCGTTCGTTAGACGAACACGGCAAACCTTACGAAGTGCTGAGTTAGGTTTTTTAGGTGTAGTTGTGTAAACACGAGTACATACACCACGTTTTTGTGGGCACGCTTCTAGTGCAGGCACGTTGCTTTTAACAACTTGCTTTACACGAGGTTTACGTACCAACTGGTTAATAGTTGCCATTAACTAGCTCCTGATTTACTTGAAAGTAAGCTTTGTGAAAAATCTAGTCCTAAATGTAGTTGATACAAATAGGGACGCAAAATTCTATTCAGCAGTGAGAGATGTGTCAAGAAATATACAGATCTTTTTTCATCCACTGAATAGATAAAAAGGCATATAGGTAAAAATAGATGGGAAAACCATCACCAAGAGACTGATTTTAAATGCTTTGCTGTTAGATCCACAAATTCGTCAATATCTATCGATGAAACACCTTGCGCAATAAATTGCTCAATACCTCTGGCTTTGAGGTCAATATTTAACGCTAATACTTGGCAAAGTGATGTATTTAACACGTGGTGCTGTGCATGTTTGGGGTTCGTCAGGTAGACCGCAGACTGAGTTAACAATAACGCATCTGTCGGCGTCGCGAACTGAACTGCCAATGTTGCTTTTTCTGGGGTAGTGACGATATAAAGCATGATGATACCTAAAAACTCAGCAAATGATGGCAACTCGCCATCTGTGATGCAATGTCATCACTTGGAAGAATGCGCACATCGAAAGCCATTTCAACATCTAATAAGCCTCGTTCTTCTAGGCCCGTTCGGCAAGCATATACGTGCTCAATGTCGTACAGGTCCATCAATTTGAATGTACTGATATAATCACGGCTCAATACTGTCTCTGGTTGCTGATCGTTGACCAACTGAGTGACACCATCGCCAACAAAGAACACATAGATGTCTTCACAGTAAGCAGACGCAGCAAGAAGAGCATCAAGCCCTTCTCTCCCTGCGGAGGTTGAGTGAGGAGACGTGTGAAAAACAAAGCCTATCTTTTTCAAAACTGAACAACCCTATCTTGCGTTAGCATCGATTCTGCTAAACTGCCTAATCCGGCTTGGACAAATCCATCCGCCAAATTTGAGCTCTCGAGATTATGTTGATGAGCTTCATTTTCACTCACAATCCCTCTGCGCAACGCCGCGGCGACGCAAGTCTCCAGAGAAACATGGTTCTCAGATGCGAGTTTTTGCCAAGCTTGGACCAAATCAAATTCATCGTTGGCCGGCACCGTCAAACTGGACCCGTTACTCACACCATCTTGATAAAAAAAGACACTCTTTAAGATGTGTCCTTTTTTAATCAACGCTTGAGCAAACAGAAATGCCACTCTAGACGACTGTGAGCCGTATACAGAGCCGTTCACAACAAGCGCATAGCAGAGAGAAGGGTTCAAGACTCTTCATCCTCAGTCTTACGCTGACGGATATACAGATAGACGGTATGTTTTGAAATATTGAGACGATCTGCAACTCGGTTGATGGCATCTTTGATATCAAAAATGCCTTTGTCATACAGTTCCATCACTATTTGACGATTCTTCGTGTTGTTTGATACTGACTTGTCAGCATTGATTTCTTCGATCGTACGCTCAACTGTTTGATCGACCAACTCTTCCACATCGCTTGCAAAATTCACTGAAGAAGCTGCTTCATTCGCTTCTTCCGTTGGCATAAAGGAGTGAAGAACTTGAGAAAAAGGCGCGTCTAGGTTGACGTTAATACATAACAGACCGATAACGCGATTATCACCGTTGCGAATAGCAACCGTGATCGACTTCATCAATACCCCACCTTTCGCTCGTGTAAAATAAGAACGAGAAAAGTTACGTTCAGAGCCTTCAATATCTTTCAACATTCTCAAGGCTAAATCGGTAATGGGTGAGCCGACTTGTCGGCCGGTATTTTCACCGTTCGCTATTTTGATTGCCGACGTGTTGAGATCTTCAAGCGAGTGCAACACAATCTCACAAAAGGGACCGATCAGGCTCGCAATGCCATCCACCACCGCTTCATAAGATCTTAAAATTATTTTGTCATGATCGCTAAATGGCTTCACATGAACGGATTCCATTTCAAGCAACTCGCTTTCTAGTGGTATGTCTGTAAGTGTTTCAGTTGTAGTCACGATATTCTAGCCTTAGCGCAAAAAATCAACAAATCTATGTAAGTTTATCAGAAAATTTGAATCGAGCATCTAAGTAAGTCGAGATATACTGATTTAAAGCAAAGAATAAGGTGTGGATCGCTAAAAATAATAAAGGCCTGAGCAAGTCAGGCCTTCAAAAATGCTATCTCAGTATCGCTTACTGAGCTTCTACATTTGTATCATTTTCGATTTGCAATAATTCCACTTCAAATACCAAAGTAGAGTTTGCTGGAATCGTTGGTGTATCTTGAGGGCCATAAGCAAGTTGAGGTGGAATAACAAACTTAAACTTTGAACCAACAGGCATCAATTGAACACCTTCCGTCCAACCAGGAATCACACGGTTTAGAGGGAAGACCGCTGGCTCTCCACGATCGTATGAGCTATCGAACTGAGTGCCGTCAATTAACGTACCTTTATAGTGTACTTGAACGGTATCCGTCTCTTTTGGTTGCTCACCCTGCGCTTCTGTTAAGACTTGGTACATTAAGCCTGTCTCAGTTTTCATTACGCCTTCTTGCTGTTCGAACTCAGCCTGAAAGTCCTGACCGGCTTTTTCTGCCGCTGCTGCTTTTTCTGCCGCTTGTGCTTGCATTGCTGCTGACACTCGAGCATCTAATTGCTCAAGTGCTTCACGAGTTTCTTCTTCAGTTAATTCAGCGCTATCAGCAAACACATGCTCAATACCTTTCAAGACAAGATCTTTGTTCAATTGAATACCGATTTCGTTCGGTTTTTCAATGCTTGTGCTGAGGTAATTTGCAAATGAAACACCAATGGCATAAGCCGCTTTATCATCTTCCGTTTGAAAGTGAACTGCTTTGCCAGTTTCTGCAACTTGTTCAACGGCCGCAGTTTCAACTTTTGGTTCTTCTTCTTTCTGACAGCCAACGGCTAACATTACGGTTGCTGCAAGCAGTGATACTTTAAACATCGATTTCATTTAATTCTCCAGTTTTGGGCTAACCATTCATCACAATCATTCAGTTATGACTGGCATGCGAGACGTAGTTGTACCAATATAGCTATATGTTTACAAAATGTCTTTCAACACCAAGCGGATAATTGGACTTGATGCGAAATATTCTTCATTCAATCTTGTTTGTCTTTGTCATCCTAGCGTTAAATGGTTGCTTTTTTTCTTCTAAAAACGACCAACGCTGGGAGCTAGAACCTCAAGGCACAACCAGCTTTGCTCTCAGCCGTGATGCTCGATTTGCACTCATTTACTCCAAAGAAAACCAGTTAGTTCTTTGGGATCTCGCTGAAAACAAACAACTCGCGCAACTTGGTCAACAAGATGCCCAAGAAAATAGTGTGTCACGTATTCGCATTTCAGATAATGGGCGCTTTGCTATCACAGCGAGTCAAATCAATTTCGCCGTTTGGGACTTATCATGGACACAGGCTCAAGGTCTATGGTCGATTTCTGATGGTCTCATTCGAGATGTCGATATTTCAAGCAATGGCGAGCAAGTTCTACTCGGGCTTTCCAATGGTAAAGCCATATACGTCAATTTAGTCACCGGACGACGCCTAGAGTTCCTTGCTCATCAAGAAAAAATAAATTCTGTTGCACTTTCGTCGAATGGACGCTTCGCCCTATCGGGAGGAAATGATTATAAAGCCTACTTATGGGACACTGAATCGGGGCTGATTATACGGACATTTGAGCATGAGCAGAGGGTGATTAGAGTGGCACTGCAAAGAGATGGGGATCTTGCATTTAGTTCAGATGGTGGTAACCAAGCGATCATTTGGGATCTAAAAACGGGCAATGAACGCTCGCAACTCAGCAGCTTCTCCCGCCAACTTATTTTCTCTACAGCGCGTTTTTCTGATGATGGTTCAAAACTGGTTACCGGCACACCTTCAAGCCGAGTTATCGTTTGGGATACGACGAGCGGTAAAAAAACGGATGGGTTTGAAGTGGAACCATTAAAAGATACTCGTCCTCCTCGTGCGGTAGTGTATGATGCCGCTTTCGATAATCAACAGCGGATTATCTCTGGTACATCTGCTGGTATTGCACAGGCGTGGAAATTTGATGACTGATAAATCCTATCAAGCACTAGAAGATCGTATCAATGATTTAGAATGCCAACTGGCGTTTCAAGAGCAAACCGTAAGTGAACTCAATGATGCACTTTCAACACAGCAGCTGCTCATCACCAAGATGCAAGATCAAATGAAGTATGTGGCCGGAAAAGTAAAAAATATGGATTCTTCGAATCTAGCGGATCCTTCTGAAGAAACGCCGCCTCCTCATTACTAGTCAAAGCGGATAACAAGAAGCCAAAACCCATAAAGAGCCTGCTTTTTGCACTTTACTGTGCAATTTAGGCTCTCCGCCTACCCAAGCCAAGCACAAACCCAACAAAAACTAACCAAAAACTAAGCAAAAACGTAGGCGATCACCACACCCGCAACCACTAGGCAGCCACCAAACCTTCTAAGTTGATTGTCTGGCTGCTCACTGAGTTGTGACACCATGGCTCGCCAACCTCTTGGAGCGATCAGTGGGCCTAATCCCTCTACCACCAATACCAACCCTAACGCTACCCATATCGAATTTGACATCATCAATCCTCTCCAAAAAGAAAGGCCCCTAACTTAGGAGCCTTTATCATATAACTTAACAACATGTTGCCGCTATTTCGTAGCCATGCCTTTAGCATTGTTCATGTATTGGAAGAAATCACTCTTAGGATCGAGTACTAAGATATCGCTCTTCTCACTAAATGAACGCTCATAGGCTTGAAGCGAACGGACAAAGCCAAAGAACTCAGGATCTTTGCTGTAAGCATCCGAGTAGATTTTTGCTGCTTGTGCATCCGCATCACCACGTGTTACACGCGCAGTTCTGTCTGCTTCTGCAATAACGGTGGCCACTTCAAGCTCAGCTTGAGCACGGATAACTTCTGCTTTCTCGCGACCTTGAGAACGGTGTCTACGAGCAACTGACTCACGTTCTGCACGCATACGACGATAGATAGATTCACTGATTTCATCAGGAAGGTTGATTTTCTTCATTCGAAAATCAACAATCTCAACACCTAAATCTGCCATTGCACTCTCGGCTGTTCCCGCTAGTACATTTTCCATGATCTTATCACGCTCACCATCAATCTCTAATGCTTCTCTAGCGGCTTCAGTAGTCACTTCTTCACTATCAGCACTGTCAGGTAAGACATCTTTGTTACGTGGACCAGAAACAATCTGCTTGATTTCACGTGAACCGATTTCAGAACGAAGGACATCGGTTACCTTACGCTCAAGAAGTGTTTCTGCGGTCATCACATTACCACCACCAGTACTCAGATAAAAACGTCCAAAATCAGCGATACGCCATTTCGCATAGGTATCAATTAAAACGTCTTTCTTCTCTGATGTTACAAAGCGGTCTGAAACACCGTCCATGGTTTGGATACGTGCATCTAATGTTTTCACACGGTCAAACAGCGGCATTTTGAAATGTACGCCCGGTTCATAGATACGTGATACGCCGTTATCATCAAGAACACGACCAAAACGAATCACCATGCCACGCTCACCTTCTTGAATAACAAACAGTGACATCAACATGAGTACAATAGTCACCGCCAATATAGGGATCATTAACTTACGCATTATTAGTATCTCCCTTGACGTGAGCCCGACGTGCGGGATTGTGAATCTGACTGTGATACATTGGCTTCTGACTCAAGTTCAATTTGATCATAAGATGACGTTGGCTTACGTGTCGACTTAGAGCTGCCTTCTTGACCCGCCAGTTTATCAATTGGTAGGTACAGTAGATTGCCACTAGACTCTGAATCAATCAGTACTTTCGATGTACTTGTGTACACTTTTTCCATGGTATCGATGTACATACGATTACGCGTTACGTCCGGTGCAGCAGTGTATTCCGGTAATAGTTTCTCAAACTGAGAGACTTCACCAATTGCAGCATTGACAGTACGTTCAGAGTAACCAAGCGCTTCTCTCTTCAAACGTTCTGCACGACCAGTAGCTTTTGGCAAAATATCATTTCGATACGCTTCTGCCTCTCGCTCAAAACGCTCTTCATCTTCTCGTGCTGCGATTGCATCATCAAACGATGCTTTTACTTGCTCTGGCGGACGAGCCGACTGGAAGTTGACATCAACAATGATCAAACCCATGTCGTAAGCATCAATAATCTCATTCAATGTTTCTTGTGTACTTTGACGAATTTGTTGACGTCCGCTTGTCAGGATACTATCCATCAACGAGTCACCGATAACCGCACGCAGAGCAGAATCAGCCGCTTGACTTAGACTGTTATCAGCGTTAGTTACTGTGTAGAGGTATTTGTATGGATCCGATACTCTGTACTGAATATCCATACCAACCGTTACTACATTCTCATCTTTCGTTAGCATCAAACCGGATGCGCGCAAAGACCGGATCGCTTGAACGTTCACGGCTTCATAAGTATCAATACCAGCAGGACGCCAGTTCAAACCAGGCTCCTCAATATGACTGTATTTACCTAAACGTAATACGACACCGCGCTCGGCTTCACCAATAGTGTAAAAGCCAAAGAATCCCCAAACAACGACTGCGATTGCTGCAATAACGCCTAAGCCTATTGCGCCTCCACCTCCGAAAGAAGGGCCCTTACCACCTTTATTACCAAACTTACCACCCAATTTTTGACTCAGCTTGTTAAACACTTCGTCTAAATCTGGCGGTCCTTGATCTCGGCCACCGCGATTGTCTTTATTACCCCAAGGGTCTTTATCGCGGCCGTTGTCGCCGTTGTTATTACCAGGCTCATTCCACGCCATTAGAAAGCTCCATCATTAGATATGACGTTATACTCTAGCAGTCCTTTAAGTAACTATAAAGTCACGTAAAACTGCCTCTTCTCTTTTCTCTAACTTTAACCAGTCAACTTGCTGCATTCTGACATCAATCAACAAATCACCATCTTGGTCATATTCTTCTTTTTGAATACACTTCATTTGGAAAAATGTACTACGAATTCGCCCCTGATGTTCAGGCGGTACTCGTAGCTGATATGACACCATTTGACTTGCTAACCTTTCCGTTAACGCTTCAAATAGTAATTCAACCCCTAACCCTTCCATTGCCGAGACCCAAACCGTTCGAGGGTTACCTTCCTCGTCCCGATCAATTCTCGGCTTTTGACCTTCTAGGTTATCGATTTTGTTCATAACTACAAGAGTTGGCACCTCATGTGCGTCAATCTCTTCTAATACTTCATGAACAGCATGAATATTCTCACGAAAACGGTCATCACTGGCATCAACAACATGTAACAAAATGTCAGCTTCTTGTGTCTCTTGTAACGTTGCTTTAAAAGCGGCCACTAAATCATGGGGTAGGTGTCGGATAAAACCAACGGTATCCGCTAAAATCGCAGGCCCAACATCCGACAGTTCAATTTTTCTCAATGTCGGATCGAGAGTAGCAAATAGCTGATCCGCCGCGTAAACCCCAGCTTCTGTAATACTATTAAAGAGTGTCGATTTACCTGCGTTCGTATACCCAACCAATGAAATTGTAGGAATCTCAGCGCGATTTCTTGCTCTTCGACCTTGCTCTCGCTGTTTAGCAACTTTGGCTAAGCGTCGCAAAATCGTTTTAATACGATCCCGCAATAATCGTCTGTCGGTTTCTAGTTGAGTTTCACCTGGCCCACGCAGACCGATACCACCTTTTTGCCTTTCTAGGTGTGTCCAACCTCGAATTAATCGAGTCGAAATATGACGTAATTGGGCAAGCTCCACTTGTAGCTTACCTTCATGCGTTCGAGCACGTTGAGCAAAAATATC
The DNA here is from genome assembly GCF_049974785.1 of Vibrio genomosp. F10 str. 9ZD137. Classification (NCBI taxonomy): domain Bacteria; kingdom Pseudomonadati; phylum Pseudomonadota; class Gammaproteobacteria; order Vibrionales; family Vibrionaceae; genus Vibrio; species Vibrio genomosp. F10. Next base: position 4,119 of record NZ_JBNGCJ010000867.1, on the reverse strand, counting down.
AAGAATCAAACCGGTTCGGTCCAGCACTCGACATTGACACAAGGCTTCTAAATTTCGTTCTTGGGCTGGTGAGAGTGCGTGGTTAAAGATCACGATATCCGCACTGACCAATTGTACAGCTTGTGCGATTTCTTGAGCTTTACCTTCTCCGACATAATATTTAGGGTGTGGAGATTGACGACTGCCGGTCACAACTTGCAGTGTCGACACTCCAGCAGAAGAAATAAGCATTTCACATTCACTTAAATCTTCCAGCTCACCCTCTTGCGTGAAGTTGATATGAACAAGTACGGCTCGCTCACCGGCTTCATAACGGTCAAACAAGCAGTCAGCTCCTTCTTGTTGATCTAATAAAAAAAGTCAGAATATTAATCTTCTGATTTCTCTTGTGGGCGTTGTTCTGGTCGGTCACCGCTGTGGTGGCTCACTGCACGCGCAGGAACAACCGTAGAAATCGCATGCTTATAAACCATTTGGTTGACCGTGTTTTTCAATAGAATAACAAACTGATCAAAGGATTCGATTTGCCCTTGTAGTTTAATACCGTTAACAAGATAGATTGAAACGGGAATGCGCTCACGACGTAGTGCATTCAAGAATGGGTCTTGTAAAGATTGCCCCTTAGCCATTTTATTTTCCTTATTTTGTATTTTGTTGTAATTATTTAGCTAGTGGTTTTTGTGCAAAAAAAGGTGTTGCTTTGCATCTGAGCTAAACGAGTAATAGTTACCCCGCTATTACCTGTTATGTAGGCAATGCCTGCATTTTTCAAGTAAACGATCTTTGACGGGGTAAATTCACGCAAAAGCGATCACATTATACACAGCTAATTTAATCAGATGCTATTGCATTTGATAGCGTTTCTAGCGCATGTTCAACGTTCTCACTATCTAACCAAGTTAAATCATCCCAGCTGCGTAACCAGGTAATCTGACGCTTGGCCAATTGACGAGTTGCGCAGATTCCACGAAAAACCGCTTCCTCTTTATCGCACTTCCCATCTAAGTAATCCCACATCTGCCGATACCCTACACAGCGAATAGATGGCAGTTCAGGGTGAAGATCATCTCGGGCATACAGTGCCTTCACTTCTTCTTCGAATCCTGCTTCCATCATTTTACTAAAGCGCAGTTCAATACGGCGGTGGATCTCTGCCCTTTCCTTGGGAGCTATTGCAAATTGTTTGACCTGAAACGGTAGGCTTTCGCCCTTAGTTTCTGTGAGTTCAGTAAGAGTTTTACCTGAAATTCGGTAAACTTCCAATGCCCTAGATAATCTTTGTGGGTCATTTGGGTGAATTCTTTCTGCTGAAACAGGATCAATCTCTCGTAATTGATCATGAAGCACCTGCCAGCCAGAATCTTGGGCTTCTTGTTCTATTTCTTTACGAATAATAGGATCGGCCGCTGGAAGGGGGGACAAGCCTTCGAGTAATGCTTTGTAATACAGCATAGTGCCTCCCACGAGTAATGGGATTTTTCCTTCCGATACAATACGATTCATTTCCGATAGAGCATCAGAACGAAAATCAGCGGCAGAATACGCCTCACTTGGATCTAAGATATCGATCAAGCGGTGTGGAGCCAAAGACAGCTCATGCTCGTCTGGCTTTGCTGTGCCGATATCCATGCCTTTATATATCAAAGCAGAATCGACACTGATGATTTCAACAGGAAATTTCTGTCTCAAGCGAATCGCTAGATCGGTTTTTCCTGACGCTGTTGGGCCCATCAAAAATAGGGCTAAAGGTAATTGTTCATTCATTATTTTTTATTAAGCCAGTAACGCAGCAATCGTCGCTGAAAAATCTATCGGTTGGACAAACTTAGGATCATCTAATGGTAATTGACCATGCCAAAGCTGTTCTAGTTCCGCAATAATTTGAATCGCTTCCGATAAAGTGTAGTCGGTTTTCACTTGGGTTATGCGATCAGACAACCAATTAATAAGGTAGGTCGGATCGATGTCTGAATCAGATTCCAAGTCATTCGTTGCCAAGTACGATAACAGATCTGGAATGATTATTTGTAGGTTTTGTTGGCGTAACGGCTGTGGAACGCCCATGACCATTAAAGATTGCTTATTACGCTCTTTAATTTGAATACCAAGACGAGATAAGGTCGACTGCAAACGCTGGTTACTTAGGTGTTGGTTTTCATCGACTTTTAAAGACAAAGGCACAAGAAGAGGCTGGCTGGTCAGGTCTGCATGAGTAATATCAAGCTGACCTCGAATGCGAAGCCACTCTGCCTTTGCTAACGAAACTAACACGCTGCTTTGTTTAGACGCCATCAATATATAACGCCCATGAACCACATTGATCGCCTTGCCAAGCGATGTTATCGGCACAAGCTCGGGGATCACACTTTCTACATTTCTGAAACCTGCTCGTGGTGTGTGTTTCTCATTCTCTGTTGTTAATAGCTCAGAATACACTTGAAGCTCTTTTGGGCTTGCTCTATCAACAGGCACTGGCTTGGTCATCTGCCCCGAAGTTGGTGTTTGTGAACCTCGCCAATGAGCGGCTGAATTTGGTGTAGTGGGGCTTGACTCGCCTACCCTATCATTCGATTCACTCGTGACTTTATTTGGGTACATCGGTGAATGATCAATGGCGGCCATAATCTGCGGAGAAACGCGATCGTGAGTGACGCCTCGTTCCTTCTTATTTTCGTTCTTTGGGTTTATGTCTATCGGGCCTTTATCAGACTCACTCGATGCTTGACTCGACTGATGAAAAGCCGACGTCGTGAGCTTAGGTGAACAGATGTGCTCACTTTGGGCGAGAGCATCGCTCAGTGCCTGATAAATAAAATCATGTACTAATCTGGCTTGATGAAAACGAACTTCATGTTTAGCGGGGTGTACATTCACGTCGACTTGATGAGGATCTATCTCGATAAAAAGAATATACGTAGGGAATTGATCAGCGCGTAGCGTGTTTTCATAGCTTTGTCGGATCGCGTGATTGATGAGTTTGTCTCTCATCATTCGCCCATTCACATAACAATATTGAAGATCGTTTTGCTGCCTCGCCCCTTCTGGCGTGGTGATCCAACCATGCAGACGCAAACCTTGATGTTCAAGTTCGATCTTGAGCATGTTCTTCACAAAGTGGCTGCCACACACTGCTGAAATACGCTTTTCTGCCTGTACTTCTGACTTCGCAGCCCGATACTGGCGTACCGATTTACCGTTGTGGGTGAGGTTGATCGTAACGTCAAAACAGCTCAGTGCTATCCGCTTCATCAACTCGTCAATATGGGTGAATTCTGTTTTCTCAGTGCGAAGGAATTTGCGCCGAGCCGGTGTATTAAAAAACAGATCGAGTACTTCAACGCTGGTTCCAATGGGGTGTGCGGTCGGTGTCAGCTTTACCTGCATATCTCGACCTTCACTATAGGCCGACCAAGCTTGCTCTTGAGTCGCAGGGCGTGATGTCATCGTCAAACGAGAAACAGAACTGATACTCGCAAGAGCCTCACCACGAAAACCAAGACTCACTATAGCCTCAAGATCATCAAGACAATGTATTTTTGATGTTGCATGACGGCTTAGCGCTAAGCTCAATTCCTCTTTTTCGATGCCTTTACCATTATCTCGGACTCGAATCAGCTTTGCTCCGCCTTTTTCGATATCAACATCAATTCGCGTCGCCCCTGAGTCCAAACTATTTTCAACCAACTCTTTTACAACAGAAGCGGGTCTTTCGACCACCTCTCCCGCGGCGATTTGGTTGGCCAGTCGAGCAGGCAATATTTTTATGGTCATACAGGCCTACTTATTGGGAATAATCAATATTTGACCGATCGCTAATTCATCGGATCTCAGTTTGTTTGCTTGTCGAATACTATTGATGGGTACTCCATACTGGCTCGCTATCTTTCCGAGATAGTCGCCACGTTTGACGGTATGCTTACGAATAGGCACATCTTTTAGACTCACGGTGATCTTCAGTTTCTGCCCTAATTTTAGCGTGTCAGATTTCAGATTATTTTCACGCTTTATAGCGCCAATGGTCACTTTATAACGGCTGGCTATTTTCCCTAAGTAATCACCCGAACGAACCGTATGCGTCACGACCTTTGTTTCGACGGTATCGGCCGCGGTTGAAACCGA
>NZ_JBNGCJ010000866.1:0-702 GCF_049974785.1 Vibrio genomosp. F10 str. 9ZD137 | reverse complement strand
TATCTTCACCTCATCTCCAAGCATCAGTCTTGGTCGTTACGCCTCTTTTTGGTGTAGTCTTAGAGTTCATATTACTTAAACACACAATGAATCAAGGCCTTCGGTTTTTGACAATCATATTAGAACAATAGGTATCGTCGGTGTCTATGTGCATAAAGGCCCATCTAAGGGTGATCACAATATTGCTTGCTGTAGCCTTATGGGGATGCAGTTCAACAAGTCATATGACTTCGGACGCGCCTAAGTCCGTCAGTTCTCACTATGGGTATCAACAGGGCTCTAAGCTTGATTTGGTGTTCCAGCAAACCGAGTATGATACCCGTATTTACACGGGATTTTTACCGCTGAGCCGTGGTCACGATGCATTACTGGCGCGTTTAGCGTTGATAGAGTCTGCGCAAAAAAGCATAGACGTTCAGTATTACATTTATCGGAACGATGAAACCAGTCAACTACTTACATGGCGTCTCTATGAAGCGGCAAAAAGAGGGGTTCGAGTTAGGATACTATTAGATGACATGCAAAAGCGCAGTGATCGAAATATGGCGTCATTGGCGACCCACCCTAATATTGAAATCCGCCTTTTTAATCCTCATCAGTACAGGCAAGCCCGAAGTCTTGCCTTGGTGTCAGATTTTGACCGTTTAAATCGCCGCATGCACAATAAATCGATGACTGCCGATTCTGTTCTGAGCATTGTCG
>NZ_JBNGCJ010000865.1:0-803 GCF_049974785.1 Vibrio genomosp. F10 str. 9ZD137 | reverse complement strand
CCGCTCTTCCGATCTTTTTTTCGCGCCGGTGTTGCACAATGATAAATAGCTAAAGCAGCCGCTGGAAGTGCCCACATGGAATACATGAAACCACCAGACAAGTACCCTGCTGTTTTATCGCCCGCAAAAAATCGAGAAAGCTCTCCGGTAATTTCTTTTCCTGTTTCTGGGTCAATGTAGCTGCCCACTTCAAAGAAGAACGGCGCATTCCAGATATGGTGTAAGCCAACCGGGAGTAATGAACGCTCGCCAGCGCCATAAATAGCCCACGCTAATACTGGATTCTGATAAGCAGCCCAGTGTGAAAACGCATCAAGCATTTGACCAACTGGCGGCCACAAAAATGCAAGTACAGCGCCTACTGCGATGGCCGTAATACCCGTAATAATAGGTACAAAGCGTTTACCTGCAAAAAAGCCTAAGTATTCAGGCAGCCTAATATTATAGAAACGGTTATACATCATTGCAGCAAATGCACCGATGATAATGCCACCAAACACTCCGGTTTGGAGTGTAGAAACGCCCATGATGGTCGCATCAGTCTCCAAACCTCGAAGTCCGGTTACAATACCGAGTGAGGCATTCATAATAATTAGCCCAACTAAGCCCGCTAATGCCGCAGCGCCATCATTACCTTTTGATAGCCCTAATGCCACGCCAACAGCAAACATAAGCTGCATGTTACCAAATACGCCATCACCTGCTGCTAACATGATTTTACTTAGCGCATCAGGTATGAACGCAAAACCAGCATTACCGATCCCCAACATTAAACCTGCTACGGGTAGTACCGCCACAGGCAA
>NZ_JBNGCJ010000864.1:0-3188 GCF_049974785.1 Vibrio genomosp. F10 str. 9ZD137 | reverse complement strand
AAATATCGCGCAATACACTGAAATCAATCAACTTTCCCCTTCCCTATGTTGTCCCTACATTTTCTGGGTGGATTAAGGGTGGACGAAAGGTGGACTTATACAGTAGTTTTCCTTGGTTAAAATATTAGGCGTATTTTTAGCCAACTTCAACTAGAAGTAACAAAACAAACTAACTCACTTTTGCCCCAAAGTTTGTTAGTGGCTATTTATGAAATAATGTAATCGCCAACGCATTATTCGTTGGCGAATGTTCAATAAGTTACGCCATCTATTTTTGCGTCGAGAACCTTGCTTGATAAGGCGTCAATTCATTCCCTTCCATCGTTAAGGGAGCATAGAGATTAGGTCTACGACCTCTGATCCAGCGCTTGCCTGTACACATGTTTAGATCTTTCGCATTGAGATCGGCAATAACCATAGCATTATCGATGCAGTCAGTTTCAGCGATAATTTCACCATAGGGATTGAGCACCATCGCATTCCCCGTTCTAACTTCATCCATATCAACCCCAACACCGTTACTAAAGATTAGGAACATGCCATTGTCATGGGCACGCGCGGGTAGCCAACGCATTAACCACTTTCTTCCTTTAGAGCCTTGCATTTCAGAACGAATCGAATCTGGATCTTGGTGACGATTATGCCAAAGCTGGGGATCAATCAACCCCATCGCATTAGGGCTTCGAGAGTCCGTTCCGCCTGTTTGATGAGGCGCGACTAATATATCTGCTCCTTTTAATGCTGTTATTCGAACATTCTCGACTAAATTATTATCCCAGCAAATCAGGATTCCTACACGGCATCCATGTGGTGTATCAAATACAGTGTATTCATTGCCACTTCTCATGTGTCCACTGACAAACGTATGCAGCTTTCTGTGTTTGGCTATCTGGCCATCAGGCATTGCCATTACGTAAGAATTATAGAGATTTCCGTCCTCGTCCTTTTCAATTAAACCTGCGCCGATGCTGAGTTGGTATTGTTCAGACATTTTTAGCAAGCGTTGAGACGTTTCCCCTTGTGGAATGAACTCGGACAAATCATTGATCTCTGATTTTTTAAGTTTCGAAACATGCCAATAACCAGTCACACACATTTCAGGGAAGGCGATGATTTTTACCCCTTGTTTAGCCGCCTTTTCTACGTAACTTTGAATGACCGATAAGTTGTAGTTTTTGTCGTTCGCATGGTGGTTAAATTGGACAGTCGCAACACGGATATCTTTCATAATTATTCCTTTTACTTGGTGAATATCAACCATTTTAAAAAACTCTTTTGATTCCGTATAATGAATAAAATTCCTATAATTAATGAGCGCATGGAATGGATTTTGTCGATTTACGCACATTCTGCCAGTTAGCGGTAGATGGTAACTATCGAGTAGCTTCAGAGCACTTACACATCACTCAGTCAGCTTTAACTAAGAAGATTCAGCGCCTTGAAGCTTTTTGTGGAGTGGTTTTATTTGAGAGAGGAAGACAAGGGGCCAGTCTAACTGCGGCAGGCGTAGCTCTTTTACCTGAAGCGCAACGAATTGTATCGAGTTTTGAATCTTATAAATCTCTAACTCAACGAGTCGCCAAGGGAATTGCAGGAAATCTGAATATAGGTTTTGGTATATCTTCCTACCACCTTGCTCCAGATTACATAGCTAAGTTTAAAAAACACTACCCAGAGATCCATATTACGCTTAACGATATACCATCTCAAAAGCAGTCAGAATTTCTACTTTTAGGGGATCTTCATCTCAGTTTTAGTCGACTACCAACTGTAGCTCCGCTGAAGGGCGTAAAGCTCTGTACAGATCACCTAGTGCTTGCGACGCATAGAAGTCAAATCATAGACAAAAACAAACTATGGTTTTCGTTAGATTCAATCGATTATTTACAGCTTAACCCTGAGCGAGGGAAGGGACTAAGCCAACAAATAAACATGCTATTAGGGGAGCATGAGAAAAAACTGAATATAGTTCAGGAGGCCGATGATATTCAAACATTGTTGGCACTAGTATCAGCAAATTTGGGCTTCACTATTGTTCCTGCAAGTGTAAAGCATATTGCGAATGAGCATGTCGTTTTTTGGGAACTGTCAGGGAAAAATAGCTCATGGGATGTCGGCTTAATTTGGAATGAGCAGTTAGAGAGCTTTGCAAAAGATAATTTCATTCAGTTTGTTGAGAAGATGCCAATTGAACGTTATTGGTAACTCATTTTTGTCCAACAACAAGTTAGAAGTGTTCGGATTCCGAACACTTCTAAATGCGAATTTAAGTGGTGCAAATCTATCGACCTAAGTAAACGGCGGTCACCTCTTCCCTGCCATGACCTAGTTCCTCACTAATGATCATTCTGGCTTCATAGTCACGCTGTTTGTACGCTCCTGTTAACCTTTTTGTTGACGGTCCTCCCGCAGCAGGAGCATATAAGCCCGTCAAATCAAAGTAACGCTGGTGCGCATACGCATGCCTTAAGCCGTGTGCTCGATCTAACCCCATCTTGATACATGCTCGCTCATAGCGCTTCATTTGAGTAACGTATTTGGCGTTCTTAGGGATCAAAGAACCCTCTCCTACCCATTTTTTCACTTCATCAAGTAATTCGCGTTGGTACGCATTTCTTATTGGAATGTCTCGCGGCCTTGCTCCTTTAGTTTTCACGAGGTGTAGGTGATCACCTCTGTCGGCAAGGTTAATTTGAATTTTCATGCTCTCCTCTCTACGCAAGCCAAAAGCTACTTGCAACCGAAAACTTGCTTCCAGGTATAGGTCGTTGAGTTTAGATAGTTGTGCGTTAGAAAGGTGACGTGCTTTATTTTGATTGGTGACATATTTGCGGTTTTCTATGCCAAGTGAAAGGTTACTTTTTGGTACGAGTCCAGGTTTGCCAATCTTCTCAGATAGCCATCGTAAGTGGGTCATTCTGGTTTTGATTGTGCCAACGGCTAAGCCTTGAGATTGCCAATGGTGTACAAGCTTTTCGATATGCTTACGGCCAAGGTTCCGTAACTCTAATTTTCGAACGTTTAACTCTTTTAATTGTTTGTCTGCTAGCTTAAGTATCTTCTTTCTTTCAGCTTGAGTGGCTTTAGAGCCATCTGGGTTACGATGTAATACGCGGGTAATTTGATAATAAAAATTCGTCGCCATGCGGCCACCTCAAAATATCATAATGAATAAAAGAGCCGATATA
>NZ_JBNGCJ010000863.1:0-1004 GCF_049974785.1 Vibrio genomosp. F10 str. 9ZD137 | reverse complement strand
ACGACCCCCTCATTTGAGGTGCCGACGGTTCTGGCTGCAAACGCTTTCTCTTGCCGAAAGCTGGCCATGAGATTTTTCATCGTATCCAGCGACTCTTTGAGTCGACCATAGGCGCTAATACTCGCATCAATATTAGTCCGCTCATTGTCAATACGTTGCTGTTTAGGCATACGCTCTGCATTGACAATTTTGCTGACCATAGAATTGATATCCATGCCAGTATTCATCCCCATAGGGCCTAAACTCATTAAATCACCTCAAAAAACACGATTATACCTTATCAATAACCAGCCCAGATGAATAACGGGCTGCCTGATCTCTAAGACGTCCTAACACCTCTAACATCTCCTCTTCCGGTATCTGGCGGATAATATCACCAGTACTGGCCTCATAGATGGTAACAACATCCCTTCCTGATTGCTCATCAACACGGAAGGATAAACCGGTATTAATAGAAGAAATGAAATCATTCATCTGCTCTACCATCGCCTCTCGCTCTTGTTTGTTCAGCTGTTCGCGCTGTTTAACCAGCTCAATTGTCGCCTCAACAGACTTTACGTGATTTTGGTTTACTTGTGATGCTGAATTACTCTCCTTTCGGTAGGAAACATTGGGTGCACCATTGTTTTCTGAAGCAAGTTTAATGCCACCATTTGAGCCGTAAGGCTGGATGATCGATGCATTGGATGATATGTCCATAACAGTCTCCCTTCCACCTTATAGGTCAGTAACGCTAAACGCTACTTTTCCCAATAAGCTCCTGACGAAACCTACCGATCAACCTAACAAGCTAAGCGCTGCAGATGGTGACTGCTTTGCTTGAGCTAGCACTGACGTACTCGCTTGTTGCAGTATTTGCGATTTCGTCATTTGCGTTGTTTCCTTAGCATAATCGGTATCTTGAATACGACTACGAGATTGGTTTACGTTCTCGTTGATGTTGTCCAAGTTACTGATCGCATGCCCAAATCGATTTTGGAACGCACCCAATGATGCCCGCTGAC
>NZ_JBNGCJ010000862.1:0-3055 GCF_049974785.1 Vibrio genomosp. F10 str. 9ZD137 | reverse complement strand
AACCGCTCTTCCGATCTCGCAAAGCCAACTTCTTTGATATGGATGTGTTGTTTAAAGGCAGCATCATTCAAGCGTTCGATCAAAACTACCAACAGCTTTGGAACAGCAAGCATGTCACACCAATAGAAAATATCGTTAAAGTAAACCCAAACTATTCCGCGTTTGCTAAAGCGGTCAATAAAGGGGAGAAAGACAAAAACATCATTCTGGCTGAAGTTGAAAAACAGGTTAAACAACTGACTAGTCCCGACTTGATCACTGCGCAAGTCACCCCCGTTTTCGACTCATTAAACAAGTTAGCAAACAACAAACCCTACTTTAGAAAGCGGGCAGAGCACCAAGTTTGGCAACAACTAGCTACCGCGAACAAAGCCGTAATATCAACGCCTTACGTGGTACCGAGTGATGGTAAATTTGCCTTTATTGATACCTTGATGGAGCAAAAAGCGGACATCACGTTAATGACGAATTCGTCTGCTTCTAATGATTCTGGCTTTATTCCGGCTTATTACGAGGAGCACCGTCAAACCCTGTTGGATAAGGGCGTTCATATACTTGAGTACAAAAACCAAGCGAAAAATGATGACCATTACTTCCATTCGGATACTTATTATCACAACAAGACGGTGATACTCGATGATCGGCTAACTTATATCGGCTCATCAAACTTCGACCCAAGATCGGATTTCCTCAATGTGGAACTTGGTGTGTTGATCCAAAGCGAAGCCTTTGCAGAACATGTCATGCACTACTTAACCCGACAACAAGATGAACTGTTTTGGCAAGTATCTCGAGATGGACAAGGCCAAACTCAGTGGCAATCAATGAATGAAACCCATACTAAGAATCCAAACTATGGTGGATGGCATAAAGCGCCTAACTGGATATTCAAGCAACTGAATGGTGAGTTCGAACTCTGAACAATCAAGCCTTAAAAAGGCTCTCTATCTGCAAGGGTGAGAGCCTTTTTAATGCCCGCTAAAACTGCGTACCTAGTGAGAAGTGAATGCGAAATTGGTCTCCATGTGGCGCATCAAATCCGTAAGCAAAATCCACTTTGACGGGCACGTATTCTGAATTCCATATCAAACTCAACCCTGTACCACTTTTCCAATCCACCTTATCATTGAAGGCATCACCTACATCGTAAAATGCACCAAGCCATAGTTGATGGTAGACCTGATATTGATATTCCAAGCCAGCGGTGAACAGGTAACGGGCACCCGTTAAATCGCCATTTTCATCTCTCGGAGAGATTGACTCATAGCCATAACCGCGAAGGTTGCCATCACCACCCGCAAAGAAACGTAATGATGATGGGATATCGCTCAAAGCCTCAGCCACGTTGATGCCGACATTAGAACGAAAGTGAAACTTGTGTTTTTCGCTGATATCCCAAGACAGCATACTGTTGCCTTCAATACGCAGCAAACGAGAATCTGAGAAAAAGTTCGGATCCGAGTATTCCAATGAGTAAACGTGACGGTGTTTTACTTCTAATTGATCATTCTTGCGATCAAGCGATGAAAACGTCACCCCCGGCAATAGCATCCGTGAGTCGTTATTTTCCGACGCTTGTTGATAACTCTCTTGCAAGTAACGAACGTGCATGGTGCTTTTCCAATCACTGTCTAACCGCCAGTGCTTTTCAAACGACAAATCATTGGAAAAACTCGACGTATCTCGATAGTCGACATGTTTAGATTCAAACTGAATACCGTAGTAATCAGTCAGGACATTTTGGGTCGGAATTTTGTAGCCAAGCAATAGCGACTGTTCCGGTTTTGAAGCGTACGCTTGTGCCTCAAAACTATGTCCACGTGTGTTATACCAAGGTTTATTCCAATTCAGCGAAGCACGTAATCCCAAGTCTGTCGAATACCCACCGCCGACTTGCACGATATTGCGTGAGCTTGGCTCTGCGAGCACTTCTATCGGCACCTCTTGGCCATCGGATATCTCTTCGAAATCCGCTTTCACAATCACACTACGAAACCAATCAGTGCCGGAGAGGTCGGCCTGATATTGACTCAGTTTCACGGTGTCAAAATCGTCACCCTGCTCAAACGTTCGCATCACTTCTATTCGAGCTGGCTCAATACCCGACGTTGGTACCGATAACGCACCAAACTGGTAACGAGAACCACTCGAGAAATGTAGGTTCACATTTGCTTGATTCATGCTCGGGATGACTTCCAAAGACGATTCGATAAAGCGCCCATCCAAGTAACCTTTTTTCTGGGCTAATGAAGTCAAGTTTCGTTTTAGCGTATCGTACTCAGAATGCAGTAGCGGCCGCCCTTGTTTAAGCTGGGCTTGATTGACTAACTCGAGGAAATCTTCATCGTTTGAGGCTTCACCAGACACGACGATATTAGATTTTGCTACCAACACGACCTCACCAAGTTCCACATCTAATACAATGAGATCGTTCGGCTCTCTCTGAACACTGAACTTAGAATGGTAGTAGCCATAAGGATTCAATGCTGACCTAACCAACTTATTGAGCTGACTTACGGGAATGTCATTGGCTGAAGTATCAGCTAACGGCATGAGGTGATATTCCAGATTCCTCTCTAGCGGTTTGGATAAACCTTGAATAGTAAATTCTGCAGCCAATACGTCACCAAAAGGTATGAAGGCGAATACAGAAATTCCAACGAGTTTTTGGACGAGAGAAGCCACAAATCTGCCTTAGTGGGTTTGACACCCAACTAGGCTAATCGCACTCAAGAAATCACGTTAATCGTGTATGTAGGATGGACTCCTACAAATTTAGATATATTGCTTAAAAGTCACGTAGGAGCTACACCAGTCTTTAAATCTATTCCATTGTTCAACATGAAAAAACTCAAATAAACCTGAAAAAACATTAATTTACCAATATATAAGAATCAAAGACTCTACGAAAGCATTACAAAATTTTAGGCCATGACAATACGTGAAAAGTGATATGGGAAGCCGCGCAAAATTAGAAAGGGGCAAAGGTGATTTAGGTAATCGAGAAGAATTTCTTCCTAGTTTCCAGCTAGAAATGGGGTCATCTCAGAAAGGG
>NZ_JBNGCJ010000861.1:0-2979 GCF_049974785.1 Vibrio genomosp. F10 str. 9ZD137 | reverse complement strand
TCGCCCCTTATGATGGCGTCATTACGAGTGGTGACTTGAGCCAGCGATTAGGCAGCGCCGTGACAAAAGGAGAGCTTCTGCTAGAAGTGGCCCCTATCAATAGTTATCGCATTCAAATGCGAGTCAAGGAGAGCCGGATTGCAGAACTCAGCGTCGATCAGGTCGGGACTCTTTACTTATCGGCACTGCCAGAACAGGCCTTTGAATTTACCGTCAGTAAAATTACACCATTAACCGAAGCCATCGATGGCACAACGTACTTCATCATCGAAGGAGAATTGCTCTCTGGGTCAGATCAGATGCAAGCCGGTATGGAAGGTATTGGGAAAGTCGCCATTGATGAGCGTTTGTGGTTTTCGATCTGGACCCGAGAGCTAAGAGAGTGGGGACAATTACAGATCTGGTCATGGTGGGGGTAGGGTAAGTGTCCAACTCTCTGTTTAGCCAATCTTGGTATAAAGTGGCCAACCTCAAGGTTCGCTTACGAACGCACGCCAATATTCACCGTCATGTTTACCGTGATAGGGTGTGGTTTGTATTGCAAGACCATATGACCGGCCAGTTCCAGCGTTTCACTCCTCAGGCGTATCAACTCATTGGCTTGATGGATGGTCATCGCACGCTCCAGCAAGTTTGGGATCTCGCTTGTGAATCATTAGGCGATGAACTTCCGACTCAAGATGAGGTGATTCAACTGGTTGGGCAGCTCAATAAAGCGAACGTCATCCAAACCGATGTATTGCCCAGCATCGAACATTTGCACCGACGCCAGAAAAGCGAAGAGAACAAAAAGTTCATCCAACAGATTAAATCCCCATTAAGCATTCGTATTCCCGTGATTGATCCAGAAAGATTCCTCAACTCAACACGTTGGGTGGCGAAGGTCGTCTTCTCGCCTTTTGGGGCATTTATTTGGTTGCTTGTTATGGGGCTGGGGATCACGTTATCGGCGATTCATTGGGACTCGCTAACGCACAACCTTTCCGATCAGGTCCTGTCTGTCGATAACTTGTTAATCATGGCGTTAGTGTATCCAATGGTAAAATTGGTGCACGAACTTGGCCATGGTTATGCGGTCAAGCGTTGGGGGGGCGAAGTGCACGAAATGGGGATCATGCTGTTAATATTCATCCCCGTTCCTTACGTCGATGCGTCAACAGCGGCTTCATTTAGAAACAAACATCAGAGAATGCTCGTTGGTGCGGTCGGTGTTCTCGGTGAGTTATTTATGGCCGCGTTAGCCATGATTGTCTGGTCGCTAGTTGAACCGGGTCTCGTACGAGCGATGGCTTATAACGTGATGTTAATAGGCGGCATATCGACATTACTGTTTAATGGCAATCCTCTTCTTAGATTCGATGCTTACTACGTATTGGCAGATTACTTAGAAATCCCCAATTTGGCCTCACGAGGAAACGCTCAAATTGGCTATCTGGTGAAACGGTACTGCTTTCGAATATCTGAAGCGAGGACTAACGCCTATAGCCGTTCAGAGTCAATGTGGTTAGCCAGCTATTCCGTTGCAGCCTATGTTTATCGCCTTTTTGTGATGGTCGCAATATCTCTGTTTGTGGCAAGCCAATACCTTATTGTAGGCGTATTATTGGCACTTTGGTCTGTTTGGAGTAGCTTATTTGCACCTATATTTAAAGTCATGGCGAAACCAATGAAGGACCCATTAATGCGCCGTAAAAACAAACAAATATACTTATTCTCAACCCTATTTCTGGCTGGGCTCCTAGGAATGTTGTTCTTTCTACCAGTGCCCCATAACACATACGCTCAAGGTGTATTATATGTGCCAAATCAGTCCTACGTAAAAGCCGAAGTCAGTGGTTTTGTTGACCGTTTAGTGGCGAAAGAAGCGAGTTTTGTAGAAACCGATGATATTTTGCTTCAAATGAATGCGCCTGATATTCAAGCGGAAGTATTGGTATTGGAGGCCAATTTAAGAGAAGCCAAAGTTCGTTATGAGGCCAGCATTAGTGACCGAAGTGAATCTGATATCTTGCTTCAAGAACTTCGTTTTATCGAACAAGAATATCAGAGCGTTCTCGATCGATTGAACTCTTTAACCCTATATAGTCGCGAGACGGGCATCTTTACATTACCAAATCGCCGAGGCATTGAGGGAAGATATTTCAATCGAGGAGAAGTGATTGGCTATGTCGTGGATTACCAAAACCTCCCTCTTACCGTGATGATTTCGGAAGACGATATCGACCGGGTACGTACTCAAACTCGAGCCGTAGCGTTAAAATTTGTCTCTACGCCAGAGCGTGAATTTAAGGCCGCTATCTTACGCCAAATCCCATCGTCCACCCAACAAATACCGAGTTCAGTACTCACGACAGACGGAGGGGGGTTAATTGCACTTGACCCAAATCGAACGGAAGATCTTAAAAGTTATCAAAGTTACTTTAGGCTCGATCTCGATAGCCTAGATGCCCCTAAGTTCCGGTTTGATGAACGCGTCCATGTCATGTTTCAACATGATCCTGAGCCGTTGGTCTACCGTTGGCACCGCAGTATTCGACGAGTGTTCTTAAGGCAGTTTGATGTATAAGCGGCCCGAGCGTCTTCCTAGTTCCACGCTTGAGCGCCCTCAAAAGAAGGTGGAAGAACAAAAGCTGATGGTACGTTGGTGGCGATCGATCACGGCATACAGTAGCCGTTTAGTTCGGTCCTCAGTTTGGTTTTATAAGCCTTTATTGTGGCGAATTAAGGCATTAGATACCGAATTCAGACGGATCAGCAATGATGAATTGGACCTAAGAATCGTAGATATCCGCCGACAGTTGTATAAGCAGGGCCTAACCAACGGGCTCTTGGTGCAAGTGTTCGCGTTAATCCGAGAAGTCGCTGGACGCGAGTTAGGAATGTGGCATTTCGATAGCCAAATTATGGGTGGCTTAGCCATCTTACATGGCAATATTGGCCAAATGCAGACAGGAGAAGGCAAAACAGATCGGAAGAGCG
>NZ_JBNGCJ010000860.1:0-498 GCF_049974785.1 Vibrio genomosp. F10 str. 9ZD137 | reverse complement strand
TGCGGAACCGCGCTTCCGATCTCACCTGTGATAAATGGGCTAAAGAGCAATGGGATGTATGGAAGGCGGAGCTTGATGGCAATACGACATCGAATGCCCTCGCTTTTGTAGAAAATGGCTCTTTCAATAATCAGTATAACAACGTGATTAATAGCTTGACTGATTCATCTTTACCAGTCGGTAACCAGAGTATTGTGGGCGGAACTCGTAATCAGATTGTCTCACCGATTTCCCCATTGGGGAGCGCTTCGGCGAATGATTGGAAGCAAGGCAGAGCGTGGGCGGTAGATTCGAGTAATACTTACTCAGTTGGCAGTATTGCGAGAACAGCAACCAATGACCAAGGTGCGCACCATACGTCAAAAGCAGCGATTTGGACAAACGCAGCAATACCGGTAGAGTTAAATTGGCAGTCTGGAGTGCCAGCAAGAGACGGTGAACGTTTAGCACAGGGTAGTATGAGAGATATTGTAGTATCGGGTACCGACGTTTATGCCG
>NZ_JBNGCJ010000859.1:0-577 GCF_049974785.1 Vibrio genomosp. F10 str. 9ZD137 | reverse complement strand
CCGCCAACGCAACCGCCGTTGTGGTGGCAATTGGGATGCCTTTGTAAGCGGGGCCAAATAGTACATCAAATTCAATACCAGAATCGGCCAGTGCCGCGGCATAGAAGCGACCAAGACGCGCCAAATCGCGCCCAGTATTAAACAATCCAGCATTGAAGAAGTAAGGGCTTGTGCGGCCTGACTTTAAAGTAAACTCACCAAATTTTAATACATCTTTCTCTAGTGCAAACTCAATAAATTCACGTTGATATGCTTTCATGTTTCTCTCTCATCTTTCAAATAACGGTTTAAACAATGTCTCTCTTACCGCCTCTTTCATTGCAATGAATACTCCACTGCTCTTATGAAAAGGCAAAAAAATAGCCTCTATAAAATAGAAGCTATTGAAATAACTAGTCCGCCTGCGTATCGGCTAAAGCGGCTTTCTGTGCGGCGACAATTTCTCGAATGCCTTTGCTCGCCGACTCCAATAGCGCCATCAGCTCTTCATGGCTGAACGGTTCGCCTTCTGCGGTGCCTTGGACTTCGATCATTTTACCTTCTTCCGTCATCACGACATTCAAGATCGGAAGAGCGG
>NZ_JBNGCJ010000858.1:0-935 GCF_049974785.1 Vibrio genomosp. F10 str. 9ZD137 | reverse complement strand
CTTGGCCGATCACCTAGAGCACCGCTCACTTCATCTAGATGGGTTAGATACATTGGTTCTGGATGAAGCCGACCGTATGTTGGATCTTGGTTTTGCGCCAGAGTTACGCAAAATTCATAATGCAGCAAAGCATCGTCGCCGCCAGACTTTGATGTTCTCAGCCACACTAGAGCATTCTGACGTTAATGAGATCGCCTCAGAAATGTTGGATACCCCTAAGCGCATTTCGGTGGGTGTTTCAAACCAAGAACATAAAGACATTACTCAGAAATTCTATTTATGTGACCACCTAGATCACAAAGAAGCTATTTTAGATAGAGTGCTCGAAGAGGCGGAATACAAACAAGTTATCATCTTTACCGCGACTCGTGCTGACACTGAACGTCTCACTGAAAAGTTGAATGAGAAGAAGCTTAAAGCCATTGCACTCAGCGGCAGCCTAACTCAGCCTCAGCGTAACACTATCATGAGTCAGTTCGAGCGTGCTGTATTCAAGGTTCTAGTGACAACCGATATCGCTTCGCGCGGGCTGGATATTTCTAATGTGACTCACGTAATTAACTTTGATATGCCAAAACATACCGAAGAATACGTTCACCGTGTTGGTCGTACAGGCCGAGCTGGTAGCAAAGGCGATGCTGTATCTTTGGTTGGCCCTAAAGACTGGGACAGTTTTAAGCGCGTAGAAATGTATCTTCAGCAAGATCTTAGTTTCTCAGTGCTCGAAGGCTTGAAGGGTAAGTTCAAAGGCTTAAAGCCTGCGAAAAAAGATTACCGTGGTGGTAAAGCGGATAACAAAAAAGCTAAGCCTCAAGCGAAGAGAACACCAAAGAAACCGGTTAAGCGTGATAAGAGCTTTCATAATAATGTGGCCGTGGGTGACACCGTATTTATTCCTAAAAAGAAAGTCGCTCCTAAAGTGGATGACGAGTAAA
>NZ_JBNGCJ010000857.1:0-5936 GCF_049974785.1 Vibrio genomosp. F10 str. 9ZD137 | reverse complement strand
TACACAAGGTTGCCCACGCGACGGCCAAAACTGTTAGCCCAAGTCGTAGTTTTTCGGCAGCCATTTCCTGAAATATTTGTCTCATCGGCAATAGCACTGTTAAGCCCTCGAAGTGAGTGCGTCAACGGGCGTAAGGCGAGAAGCACGTTTGGCAGGAAAGTAAGAGGATAAGAAAGCCAGCATCAGTGTTACTACCAACGCCATTCCAATTGAACTTAGTGTTATTACAGGTGAACCAATCCATTCCGGTAAATCGATTCGGCTTAGCAAAGACACCACACTGAAGGATGTTATTAGCCCCACAATGGCTCCCAAGCCAACTAAAATAAGCCCCTCGATAATAAACTGAGACCTTATGGATCCTTGAGTCGCACCGATGGCCAGTCGAACGCCAACTTCCCGAGTCCTTTCTGTAACAGAGAGAAACATGATATTTGCCACGCCTAATGCGCCAACAGCCATCGTCATCACGCCACTGGCTGTTAGAAAGATCTGAATACCAGACAAGGTATTCGTAACGATGTTGCCCCCTACACTAAAGTCAGGCATATAGAGGGCATCTTTGTCGCTAGGGTCAAAGTGTTTCTGTTGGGCAAAGAAATTGACAATGTCGCGTCTGAACGATGATGCTTCTACGCCCTCGAAAGGTTTTAACACCAGTTGCCATGGTGTGTCTTTCCATAGGTCAAGATAAGTAGTTTGGGGTATAAAAACGTGTTGACTCTCGCCGAAAGATACTGCTCCTTGCTCGTCACTAAGCAGACCAATCACAAAAAATGGAATGCCGTTGATCTTAATTTGGTCACCTATTTGGGTTCCGCCTATTTGAGCAATTCGATTACCCACGATAACTACACGAGTGTGGTCATCCATATCCATTACTGAAAAATTGCGTGAACCTGGCTTTAACTGGATTTGCGTTACCGGAAAGTAAGAGGAGTCTACACCGCTCACTGAGCGTCCGAAACGGAGCCCTTGAGTGTTAGAAACGGTTGCATGTTTAAGGTAAATAGCGGAATATTTTTTAACAAAACCAGCTTGCTGGATCAGTTTGACCTTGTCTATTTCGATGTTTATCTTCCGCCTAGAGGGCAAACCCTGCCACGTTTTACTTGTCCTAGCAGGAAAAACGAACTGAGTATCATTAACAAAGAATGCGAAAGACTGAGTTTGATAACGATAAAAGCCTTCACCGAGAGCCATCAAAACGATAACAGAGAGCACTCCCCACGAAATTGCGATAATAGCTAAGGCGCTTTTCATTCTATGCGCTAACAACGTTTGCCAAGTCTGCAGTAAAAGATTAACCATGATGTAGCGCCTGAGAGATCAACGCCATAATGTCATCATCTAACTTACCGGTGGCTTTAAGCAGTTCTATCCTCTGACGCCAATAATCATACAGATTTGTCTGTAAAAGGTACCGAGAGGAAAACAAGTTGTTATGTGCACTGATGACATCCGATGCTTCTAGAAATCCTGCGTCATAAAGTTTTTCTTTACTGTATAAAACCGCAGATCGAGACTCTACTAAATGATGGGCTATCAACACTTGCTCCCAGTTAAATTCTACTTGGGTGAAAGACTGCTCAATTCGTTTTTTAATGTCTATTTCGACTTTTCTTAAATCTTGCTTAGCTATCAACACATTAAGTGAAGATTGTTCGATTTTGGAGCGTGTCGAACCATTGAGGTCAATAGGCACTCTGATGGTCAAACCTGCATCGAATTCACCGTCAGAAAGGTTATCATCACCGCCATAGCCTACATGCCCTTGTACCGTCGGGTAGTAGCCACCTTGGGCCGATTTTTTTTCTAACTCTCTCGCTTTAACCTCTTCTATAGCAACCAATAGTTCTGGGCTATTATTTCTCGCGATTTTAAGCCATTGCTGCTGGGACGATACCAACATCGTGGGCTTAATTAAGTTATCAGTACGAATTTGATCTACAGCGTCAGGTAATTGATTTATCAACGCCTCCAATTCGTATTTTTTGCTTCTCAACTCTGCCTGTGCTCGTAGAATACCTGATTTTTCAGATAGTTGATTGGCACGTATATCTTGTACGTCAATCGACTTTACCTTGCCTGCGGCATAGCGTTTTTCTGCTATCTCCAGCAACTTACTGCCTTCTTCTAATTTACTCGTAGCTAGCTGTAAATTACCTTGTGCAGCGGCCATATCCAGATAGATAAAAAGTAGTTTGGCCGCCAAATTATTATGCACCTTAATCAACTCAAGCTGAGATTTGAGAAAATTTGATTGCGCTTTATCTAATTCGGACCAAAGTCTGCTGTCCCAAATAACCTGAGACAACTCAGCGCCATAACGACTAGAATTACCCCGCTTCTCACGCCAATTTGCTGAGGCGTTAGCACTTAAAGCTGGTAATAGAGAGCTACGACTTAAATCTACTGAACTCTCACCAAGCTGCACACTAATCTGAGCTTTCTCATAGTCTGGGTCTATCTGTTTGGCTTGCTGCCAGGCCTCTTCGATAGAGATAGCCTGTGAAGGAGGGCTTAGTGCGACCGACAATAACAAACCGCTCATACTCACAAGGTATTGATTAACCATGAACTGCTCCCATCATACTGTGATCGATAATGGTTTCACCTAGTTCCACGCCATCAACGACTTCTACATTGATGCCATCGGATAAGCCAAGTTCTACTGGTTGTTTATGGTACCCTTGCTCCGTATTATCTGGGATCAGTACATTAGGTTTATTACCTTCAAACTGTAATACGCGCTCAGGTAGAGTGAGCACATTCTCTGATTTAACTAGGATTATTCTGGCAGTGGACGAAAACCCTGAGCGTATTTGCACGTTTTGAGGAATCTTAAGATCGCCGACTTCAACCTCAAAGCCGTTGTCAAATGGGCTGCCATCAGCGGAAGAGTTAAGGCTTTCAGACTGAATTGCAACTTTGTTTAGTACGCCAACAATTTTGATGTCTGGATAGGGTGCTACGGTAATTGTTACTGGCATCCCCGGAGTGAGCTGTGCTGTATCATGCTCACTAACACTGCCCTTGAAAATTAGACTATTCATATCCGCCAACGACATCATGTTTGTCGCCGCTTGGCTTGATTCTGTTGAGATAATCGGCTCACCTACCTCTACTTTTTTATTCAGAACAGTGCCGTCAATCGGGGCATAGATCGTTGAAGTTAGACGAGAAGTACCAATCGACGACTCACCACTTTGAATCAATTCAAGGTTCAAGCGTTTTTGTATAACGTCGGCCTGTGCGGATTTTACTCTGGAATGCGCTGAAACATAATCGTCGTAGTTTCGAGGAATAATGTTTTGTTCAACTAAGCTCTGGAGGTTAGCAAGTTGTTGTTTTTCTGACTCGATTTGGGCTTCACTACGCATTAATTCTGTTGAAGCATTAGTCAGTGCTTGTGGGGTAGGATTAGGTAAAACCTTAATAAGTGCATCACCTTGCGTTACATATTCACCAATGTTTACGTAAATTTCACCTACAATACCGTCTATTTGTGACTTGATGGACACTGAGTGTGCAGGAACGATATACCCCACAGCGACTGCGTTTTTTTCGATTGTTCCAGTGGCAACCGTAATAGTCGGAAATGCTTTAGGAGGCGTTGAATATTGCATATAGAAATACGCGCTACCACCGAGCAACATTGTACATGCCACTGACACTAATCCACTCTTAGTCATAATTTACTTCTCCAGAATGTAATGATCTACGCCATCTTTTATACGTAGGTCATGTTTAGTGCTGGCGCTTTTGCCCTAAACTGTTTGGCTTTGACATACCTTAAAGAATTAGCGTATTGCCAATTTAGTTAAACCACTAACAGAGTTTGGTTAGGACATGAGTTTTAGAGGCGCAATTTAAATAGCAATGAAGGCTGAATGAGAAACCAGCCTGTCTGCTTTGATTCTTCTATCTCACTACAGATATCGATTTTTCAAATGTTCTTGGAAGTACTGAGCATTTAACGTTTCACCTGTCGCAGATTTAACTAACTCATCAGTCGTTAGTAAACGGCCTTTACTCCAGATGTTTTCTGATAACCAAGAGAAAATAGGCGAGAGATCTCTACTACTGATTGCACTGTCGACATCGACGGTTTGTTTCATTGTGGCCATAAATTGCGCAGCATACATCGCACCTAGTGTGTAGCTAGGGAAGTAGCCGAACGCACCATCTGTCCAATGAATATCCTGCATACACCCATTTTTGAAATTACCTTGAGTAGAAAGGCCAAGATACTGCTGCATCTTATGGTTCCAAAGCTCAGGGACATCGGTATGTTTGATTTTTCCGTTCATCAGGTCACGTTCAATCTCATAGCGAAGAATAACGTGAGCAGGGTAGGTGAGCTCGTCGGCATCGACACGAATAAAATCTTTTTTAACGCGCGTGTACAATTTTTGGAAGTTATCAAAGCCAAACAGTGCAGGATCGTGTGAGGTAAATTGTTTACCTGCGAAGCTAGAGAGGTGTTGGATAAAGGCATCACTTCGCCCCACCTGCATTTCAAAAAACAGTGATTGAGATTCGTGAATTCCCATAGATCGAGCTTCACCCGACGGTAAGCCTGCGAGTTGTTTTGGCAACCCTTGCTCATAGCGAGCATGCCCTGTTTCATGCACGATACCCATTAACGATTGCACAAATTCAGCTTCGTCGTATCGGGTTGTGATCCTGACATCAGAAGGGACACCACCACAGAAAGGGTGGACACTTTCATCAAGTCGACCATGCTCAAAGTCAAACTGCAACAGTTTCATGACTTCTAACCCCAGCGCTTTTTGTTTATCTGTTTCAAACTGACCTGATGGGGTAATGAAAGACTCAGTTTTTTGCTTTTCAATCACGTCATCAATTAACGATGGAAGCCACGTTTTTACATCGGCAAACAAAATGTCCAGCGAGGCTGATGTTGTGCCAGGCTCGTAGATATCCAACATGGCGTCGTAAGGGGAAAGCCCGGTTGCTTCTG
Organism: Vibrio genomosp. F10 str. 9ZD137; assembly: GCF_049974785.1. Lineage (NCBI taxonomy): Bacteria > Pseudomonadati > Pseudomonadota > Gammaproteobacteria > Vibrionales > Vibrionaceae > Vibrio > Vibrio genomosp. F10. Next base: position 949 of record NZ_JBNGCJ010000857.1, on the reverse strand, counting down.
CACGAATTTGTGCTTCTTCTTGCGATAGCTTAACGACTTCAGCCCAGTTTTTTTCAAAGCCAAGCCAGTCATTGTTGCTACGTTGAGTTCGCCATGCATGTTCACATTGAGATCCTGCCAGCGACTTTGCTTGTACCAGTGTTTCAGGTAGTACCGTTGCTTGTTGCCATTGACGTTTTAGTTCACGTAGCGATGACGTATCTTGCGGGCTCAGTGCTTCAGATTCAGCTTGTTCAAACCATCCCGAAAGTTGCGGTTGAGTTAAAAGGCTGTGAATGTGCACAGACAATTGCGCCATGGCTTCAGAGCGAGCTTGGTTTCCACCGGAAGGCATCATTGATGCTTGGTCCCAGCCACAAATCGCTGCAAGGTGATTGAAATGAGAGATTGTTTTTGAATGTTCAACTAATTTTTGGAATGCAGTCATGGTATGCCGTTCGTGACGAAAGAAAGAATACTCAGTGTAGCAATGTTAAATTGATTCTCAAGGCCATTTAGTGGGGTAAACACACTGTTTATTCGCCATGCAATTCTTGGTGAATATAACGCTTAAGCGTTTAGATTATTGTTTTTTTATATTTCCAAAGACTCTTTATTACTGTGGAATCTTTTAAGATAACTTGCTATTTTGATTACTTTATTACGTAAAATTTAAGCCGTGTTCTGATGTTCATTTTAAATATTGAAGCTTTTATACTTGCTATTACGATCTTAACTCTGACGCCCGGGCTGGATACGGCTATGGTCATTAGAAATACCACAAGAGGTGGATTGTCTGATGGGGCGATGACAAGTTTTGGTATTTGTAGCGGTCTTTATGTACATGCACTTTTTTCCGCGATCGGTATTTCAGCGGTCTTGGCACAATCTGCGGAGCTGTTCCAGTTTGTTAAATTTGTTGGGGCAGCGTATCTGATTTGGTTGGGGGCGAGCAGATCGGAAGAGCGGT
>NZ_JBNGCJ010000856.1:0-908 GCF_049974785.1 Vibrio genomosp. F10 str. 9ZD137 | reverse complement strand
TATGTCGCAAGTTCAAGTCTTGCAGGGGGAGCCAAATTTTAAGGCCCAGTCTTTTGACTGGGCCTTTTTCATTTCTGTTTTCCGAATCAATTTCTCATGCCCAGTTAAATCTTATCGGTTTGACGCTAAGTACCTTCTAATAGGGCGTTTTATCGCCGCAAAAAAAACCAGACACGCTATTTATTCAATTATTTACTCTAAATCAGTAAAACCTTACTGTTCGTGAGTTGTTATTAGCTTGGCAAAGCACGATAATATTGGGATCGGAATTTCAAATAAATACAATTATGACCGAATATTTTTTATTGTTGATTGGCACTGTGCTGGTGAACAATTTTGTACTGGTAAAGTTTCTCGGGCTATGTCCATTTATGGGCGTATCAAAAAAACTGGAAACCGCAATAGGCATGGGTTTAGCAACCACGTTTGTGCTAACACTTGCGTCGGTTTGCTCGTACCTGGTCGAAAACTATTTGCTGGCTCCGCTTGGTATCGAATACCTGCGGACAATGAGCTTCATTTTAGTCATCGCCGTGGTTGTCCAATTCACGGAAATGGTGGTGCACAAAACCAGCCCTACGCTGTATCGACTGCTAGGGATCTTTTTGCCGCTGATTACAACCAACTGTGCGGTATTAGGGGTTGCTCTGCTCAACATTATCGAAAACCATAACTTTATCGAATCTATCATCTATGGTTTTGGGGCGGCGGCTGGATTTTCACTCGTCCTGATCCTTTTTGCTTCAATGAGAGAACGAATTGCAGCCGCGGATGTACCTGGCCCGTTTAAAGGTGCATCCATTGCCATGATTACCGCAGGGTTAATGTCGCTCGCCTTTATGGGCTTTACTGGTTTGGTGAAAATGTAATGATCACGATTGCAATTGCCATCATCGCCGTTGTCGCTC
>NZ_JBNGCJ010000855.1:0-559 GCF_049974785.1 Vibrio genomosp. F10 str. 9ZD137 | reverse complement strand
AGCCTTGCTCCCATGCTAGAAGCTGTGACCCCTGCAGTCGTGAGCATTGCGGTAGAAGGGACTCAAGTTTCACGCCAGCAGCTACCTGAACAGTTTCGATTCTTTTTCGGCCCAGACTTCCCTACCGACCAAATACAAGAACGCCCATTTCGAGGCTTAGGCTCCGGTGTGGTTATCGATGCGAAACAAGGGCATATAGTGACTAATTACCACGTCATTAATGGGGCAGAAACCATTCGCGTCAAACTTAAAGATGGCCGAGAGTACGATGCTGAACTTGTCGGTGGCGATCAAATGTCAGACATTGCTTTACTTAAACTTGAAGAAGCAAAGAATCTGACTCAAATTCAACTTGCTGATTCAGACAAACTGCGAGTTGGCGATTTCGCGGTGGCGATCGGCAACCCGTTTGGTCTCGGACAAACCGTCACGTCAGGTATTGTGTCGGCACTAGGTCGAAGTGGGCTGAACCTGGAAAACTTCGAAAATTTCATTCAGACCGATGCTGCGATCAATAGCGGTAACTCGGGCGGTGCACTCGTTAGATCGGAAGAGCGGT
>NZ_JBNGCJ010000854.1:0-2189 GCF_049974785.1 Vibrio genomosp. F10 str. 9ZD137 | reverse complement strand
CAGATTACCTAGCGGCAGCAGAAAGCGCTTACTGGCACTTAACCGAATACAACACTCAATACATCAATGATGGTGAAGAAAATATTATTGATGAATACTGTGCACTGGTCGCTGCTACCGAGCTTTTCCGCACGACAGATAAGCAAGAATACCTCGCAGAATCGAGAGCTTGGGCAAAGCGTTTGATCGCAAGACAGCACTCAGATGAGCACATCGAATATTTCTGGTCTGCAAACCAAGATGCATCACGACCATACTTCCATGCCGCTGAAGCGGGGCTTCCCGTTATTGCATTATGTGAATATCTTGACATAGAAACGGATAGCGAGTTTATCGAACAAATTAAGCACGTCATTCACCGAGCTTGTCAGTTTGAGATTGCTATATCCACTAAAGTGTCGAACCCATTTGGTTACCCAAGACAGTATGTGAAATCGGTCGACGGTGAGAAGCGTGATGCGTTTTTCGTGGCACAAAAAAATGAAAGTGGTTACTGGTGGCAAGGTGAAAATGCTCGATTAGGATCCTTGGCTAGCATGGCGTTTATGGCACAGCAACACATCGACGATAGCGCACTCAAACAGCAGCTTTCTGACTACGCACAAAACGCAATAAACTGGGTCGTTGGCCTTAACCCTTACAACATGTGCATGCTGGATGGTCACGGTCACAATAATCCAGATTACTTACCTCATTTAGGCTTTTTCAATGCCAAAGGCGGTGTATGCAATGGCATCACAGCAGGCTTTGATAACGAACAAGACATCGCCTTCAATCCCGACGGCCAAAAGGATGACATGCTACAAAACTGGCGCTGGGGAGAACAATGGATCCCACACGGAGCATGGTATTTATTCGCCATAATCAACCAATATAAGCACTTTGTTTCTAAAACGGGAGAGAAATAATATGACGCTTTTCTATGTTGGTATTGATGGTGGCGGTACGTCATGTCGTGCGCGTATTCGCACTCAAAGCGGCCAGTTTGTCGGAGAGGCAAAAAGTGGCAGTGCCAACATCCTGTTAGGGGTTGATGTCGCGATGTCCTCTATTATGCATGCCATTGAAGCTGCGGTTCAGCAAGGTGGGCTAACTGACGCCGACTACCCATCGATGCATGTCGGCTTAGCCCTTGCTGGTGCAGAACAAAAATCGGCTTGGCAGAACTTCATGGCACTGGAACACCCATTTGCCAGCATCACATTAAACACCGATGCGTACGGAGCTTGCGTCGGTGCTCATAACGGTAAAGACGGTGCGATCATGATTGGTGGCACGGGTTCTTGTGGCATCTTATTAAAAGATGGCCAGCAACATGTGGTTGGAGGTCGAGAGTTTCCCATTTCAGATCAAGGGGGAGGCGCGGTGATGGGTTTAAGGCTCATTCAACAAGTGCTTTTGACTCAAGATGGCATTCGCCCTGACACCGCACTATCTCAACATGTTATGTCGCATTTTAATAGCGACGTAGACCAAATTGTTGAATGGTCAAAGACCGCAATTCCAAAGGATTATGGTCAGTTTTCACCGGTTATTTTCCAGCTAGCAAACGAAGGCGATGAACTTGCCATCGAGATGCTCAGACAAACAGCCAACGATATAGAAATGTTCTTAATCGCACTGAACAAAAAGGGAGCAAATCAAATTTGCCTCATGGGAAGCATCGCACAGCGTATCGTTGCATGGTTGTCCCCCCCTGTTCAGCAGTGGATCGTTGAGCCACAGTTTGATGCTATCGAAGGGGCGTTAATGTTTGCTGGCAATACTAAGCACAACCTGTACTGAGGATCCACATGATGAGTTACCGCGTCGATTTAGCAGTACTTTCGGAGCAAAAACAGTTTTGCCGATTTGGACTTACGCTACACAATTTAAGTGATCAAGACATCAACAATTGGTCGTTCAATTTTATTATGGATCGGTTTATCCAGCCTGATAGTTTGTCCAATGGGGTATTGAATCAAATTGGCAGTTTCTGTGTGTTAACACCAAAACAAGAAACCCTCAAAGCGAATGCACACTTTTATTGTGAATTTAGCATCAACACTGCCCCACTTCGTTTTTATACCGATGGCCTTAAAGGTGCGGTGCTCATTGACGCCGAAACAGATGAGCACCATAGCGTTGCTATAACCCCTATCGCGCTGGCTTCACCACACAGAAAACGCGCTGACATGCCTGACGTGGCT
>NZ_JBNGCJ010000853.1:0-5981 GCF_049974785.1 Vibrio genomosp. F10 str. 9ZD137 | reverse complement strand
TAGCAGAAATGCTAGAGCCTTTTTGTTTTTTGATTGTCTTTTTTAGTGCCACACTGGAAAACTAACAGTAATCTATTTCGAAAATATTCTTTCTCCCCAACTCATTCTAGGTATTCATTCCAAGCGCTAAAGGTTTGGGCAACAATGTCGCTATGATCAGCGAAGCTTTGACTCGCTATGTAGCGTTGCCGTAATCAACTCTTAGTAGTTCGATAGGGGAATGTGGTGGGTGACTGATTGGCAATATCATCGGAGTGCCACAAAGCACTATCCATCCTAACGAGTGCGTTCAATGATTTTAGATGTGCTGATAAACATGGGAGAGCCTCTTAAAACATTGGGTTCTGGAACATTTATTTTATGACTAAAAAAACCTCGCATATAGCGAGGCTTGTTGTATAAATCTTTAAAACTTACTTCAGCATTGCTTCGTTTCCGTTCTCACGGATGTGTTTAAGAATCGATTTGACACCGCGAGCACTAGAGCCAACAGTATTGCCCGATTTCATGTAATCAGTGCCACCAGAGAAGTCTGTCAAAATTGCACCAGATTCGCGAGCTATTAGCTCTGCAGCTGCAAGTTGCCAAGGCTTTAGACCTAGCTCAAAGAAACCATCTACGCGACCTGAAGCTAAGTAACATAGATCAAGGGCAGGTGAGCCTGTACGGCGGAAGTCAGCACAATCAACAAATAGAGCGGCCATTATTTTGAAATAAGAGTCAGAGTGTTGCTTTTGCTTGTAAGGGAACCCCGTTGCAAGAACAGCACCGTTGAGGTCTTTTAGTGGGTTAACACGAAGACGGCTATTATTAAGTTGTGCGCCGGCACCACGTTGAGCGGTGAATAGTTCGTTTAGCATTGGATCGTAAACACAGGCAACTTCTGTTTTGCCATTAATGCGAACAGCGATAGATACAGCGAAGTGAGGCAAACCTTTCACAAAGTTTGATGTTCCATCCATTGGGTCAATGATCCATTGCACGTCACTATCTTTTCCTTCGATAAGACCGTTTTCTTCAGCGACAATTGAGTGATCAGGGTATGAAGCTTTAATAGTATCGATGATCAGTGTTTCAGCTTCTTGATCTACATTGGTAACAAAGTCGTGTGTACCTTTCAGAGTAGTTTCAATTTTATCTGAAGTTTCTAGCGATTTAGCAATATGGTTGCCAGCTTTTCGCGCAGCGCGAATAGCAATGTTTAGCATTGGATGCATAAAATTTCCCAGCGGATGTTAAAGAACAAAAAAAAGCTGCGGAATTATAACAGAGATTTTTCTAAATGGAAGTGGTTGTTTTTTGCACAAGAAAAATCAACAGCATCATCTCGTCACTATTTACTAATAGGTATGTTAGAATTTATCCGTTTTTATTCATGTGGTAGATAAGCTTTATGTTAGATAACGTCAAGATCGTCCTCGTTGGTACGTCACACTCAGGAAATATAGGTTCAGCCGCACGTGCTATGAAAGTTATGGGTTTAAAGCAACTTGTTTTAGTAGACCCTCAGTGTGAAGTAGACGATCAAGCTCTTGCGTTGGCAGCGGGTGCCAGTGACTTGGTAGAAAATGCGGTCATAGTAGACAGCTTATCTAAAGCCGTTGAAGACTGCGGATTGGTTGTCGGTTCTAGTGCTCGTTCTCGTACGTTAGAGTGGCCGATGCTTGAGCCCAGAGAATGTGGTGAAAAGTTTGCTGTTGAAGGTCTTAACCATTCTGTTGCTTTGGTATTTGGCCGTGAAAGAACGGGCCTAACAAATGAAGAATTGCAAACTTGCCACTATCATGTGTGTATTCCCGCTAATCCCGACTATAGCTCGTTAAACTTGGCAATGGCTGTGCAAACGCTAAGTTATGAAATTCGAGTTGCACACCTAGCGTTAGAGCAAAGTCAGTACACTAAGAATCAACACTTACAAGAAGAATACCCTCGCCACAAAGAGTTAGAAATGTTCTATGAGCACCTTGAAAATGTGATTATTGGAACCCAATTTATTTCCAAAGAACAACCAGGCCAGGTAATGAATAAACTTAAGCGTTTATTCAGTAGAGCACGCCCTGAAGTTCAGGAAATCAATATCTTGAGAGGGATTTTGACATCTATAGAAAAAAGAGAAAAATAGCAGAAAACGCTCTAATTCTATACCTGACTAAAACGCTCAAATAATACTTGACCAATTTAGTCAGGTATGAAAAGATTCATGCCATACAAACGATGTGGATATGAGCAATATGAGACTGACATCTAAAGGACGATACGCAGTAACAGCCATGTTAGATGTGGCTTTACACTCTCAGCAAAACCCAGTGCCCCTCGCTGATATATCTGAACGCCAAGGCATTTCTCTTTCTTATTTGGAGCAATTATTTTCCAAATTGAGAAAAGCAGGTTTGGTTGCGAGTGTTCGTGGGCCCGGTGGTGGCTATCGACTTGGTGAAGATGCACATCAAATTGCTATTGGTTCGGTTATTTCGGCTGTCGATGAGTCGGTTGATGCTACGAAATGCAGTGGCAAAGGAGATTGCCAAGGCGGATCTCGATGCCTTACTCACACATTATGGCACGACCTTAGCTCACGTATCAGTGGGTTTCTAAATAATATTACACTTGGTGAGCTAATGAACGACAGCGAGATAATAGATATCTCTGACCGTCAGGATATTAAATTAGCAATAAATCAAGGGGTATCAAAAAAAATGCCTAGCGCTGCTTCTATAAGCGTGAATGTTCGTTCATAACGAAATGGTTTTACATTGGAGTAATAAATGAAACTGCCTATTTATTTTGACTATTCAGCAACATGTCCCGTAGATCCACGCGTTGCCGAAAAAATGGTTCAGTGCATGACAATTGACGGAAACTTCGGTAATCCTGCTTCTCGTTCACACCGATATGGTTGGCAGGCAGAAGAGTCTGTCGACAATGCACGAGAGCAAATCGCAGATACCCTGAATGCAGATCCTCGCGAGATTGTTTTTACCTCGGGTGCAACAGAATCAGACAACCTTGCCATTAAAGGTGCAGCCCACTTTTATGGTAAAAAAGGTAAGCACGTCATTACCTGTAAAACAGAGCACAAGGCGGTTTTAGATCCTTGTCGTCAACTTGAGCGTGAAGGGTATGAAGTCACATACCTTGACCCAGAATCAAATGGCATTATTGACCTAAATAAACTTCAAGCAGCAATGCGTGAAGACACCGTGCTGGTTTCTATTATGCACGTAAACAACGAAATTGGAGTGATTCAAGACATTGCCTCTATTGGCGAAATGTGTCGCGAACGCAAGATTGTTTTTCACGTTGATGCAGCTCAATCTATTGGTAAGATTCCTCTTGATGTTCAAGAAATGAAAGTCGATCTGGTATCACTTTCTGCTCATAAAGCTTATGGTCCGAAAGGTATCGGTGCACTTTATGTCAGCCGTAAACCACGTATTCGCCTTGAGGCACAGATGCATGGTGGTGGTCATGAGCGTGGTTTCCGCTCAGGAACGCTAGCGACTCATCAAATCGTTGGTATGGGCGAAGCCTTTGCTATTGCTAAGCAAGATATGCAAAAAGACTTTGAGCATGCGAAAGCTCTTCGTGAGCGTCTACTTAATGGCGTTATTGACTTAGAGGCAGTAACCGTTAACGGTGATTTGGACCAACGTGTTCCACATAACCTGAATGTGAGTTTTGCCTTTGTTGAAGGTGAATCATTGCTGATGTCTCTTAAAGATCTTGCGGTTTCTTCAGGCTCTGCATGTACATCTGCTAGCTTAGAGCCTTCATACGTTTTACGAGCTCTAGGCCTCAACGATGAATTAGCTCACAGCTCAGTTAGGTTTTCATTTGGCCGTTTTACAACGGAAGAAGAAGTTGACTACGCAATCGCACAGATTCGCGTAGCGGTAAACAAATTACGCGACATGTCTCCTCTATGGGATATGTATAAAGAAGGGATTGATTTGGACACTGTTGAGTGGGCACATCATTAATCTCAAGGATGTAGAGGATTCGAGGTAAATATTATGGCTTATAGCGAAAAAGTGATCGATCATTATGAAAACCCACGTAACGTAGGTTCATTTGATAAAGATGATGAAAATGTTGGTAGCGGCATGGTTGGTGCGCCAGCGTGTGGTGACGTAATGAAATTGCAAATTAAGGTGACACCTGACGGTATTATCGAAGATGCAAAATTTAAAACCTACGGTTGTGGTAGCGCAATTGCATCAAGCTCACTAGTAACAGAGTGGGTTAAAGGAAAGAGTATTGATGAAGCTGCGGCTATCAAAAACTCTGAGATCGCAGAAGAGCTAGAGTTACCCCCAGTAAAAGTACACTGCTCTATTCTTGCAGAAGATGCGATTAAAGCTGCAGTTGCAGATTACAAGAAAAAACGTTAAATATTAGTTGAGGGCGGTATAATGCTTTCAACTAAGTTCTACTATTTATAAAACACAAGGTTGTAGTATGGCCATCACCATGACGGATACGGCAGCAAGCCGAGTTCAATCATTCTTAGACAACCGCGGTAAAGGCATCGGGTTACGGCTAGCAGTGAAAACGACAGGCTGTTCAGGTATGGCATATGTACTGGAGTTTGTAGACGAACTGAATGAAGAAGACCAAGTGTTTCAGCACTCCGGTGTAAAGGTCATTATCGATCCTAAAAGTCTGGTTTACTTAGATGGAACTGAACTCGATTATGTGAAAGAAGGGCTGAATGAAGGTTTCGAGTTTAACAACCCTAACGCCAAAGGCGAATGCGGTTGTGGTGAGAGCTTCAACGTTTAGTCTTCGGAAAGCCAATAGCTTCAACATCTAATCAGATAGCTAGGTGGAGTCAACCTAGCTACACCCTAGGATTGAGTTTCCATGAATCATTTTGAATTATTTGGGCTACCAATTCAGTTTAAGCTGGAAGGTAGCCTTCTTTCTTCTCAATTTAGAGAACTGCAGAAAAGCTTCCACCCTGATAATTTTGCGACCGCTTCAGAGCGCGATCGCCTGATGTCAGTGCAAAAAGCCGCTCAGATAAATGACGCATACCAAGTTTTAAAACACCCTATTTCACGCGCTGAATATCTGTTGATGTTAAATGGAATTGAGCTCGATGGTGAACAGAAGACGATGCAAGACCCAATGTTTCTTATGGAACAGATGGAGCTGCGCGAAGAACTTGGTGATATAGAATTATCGGACGATGCAGAAGACAAACTGTATAATTTTAGTGATAAAATCAGCCAATCGTTTGAGAAGCAAAAACGTCAACTTGAAACAGAATTAGCCGCATCGCAGTGGATGAAAGCCGCAGATTCAGTCAGAAAATTAAAATTCATTGCTAAATTAATACAACAAATAGAACAAGTCGAAGACCGACTGATTAGCTAATTTAGAACAATTAAGGACTCTTCAATGGCACTACTTCAAATTGCCGAACCAGGACAAAGCTCTGCACCGCATCAGCACAAATTGGCGGCAGGGATTGATTTAGGTACCACCAATTCACTTGTTGCTTCTGTGCGCAGTGGTAAAGCTACCCCTCTTCAAGACGATCAAGGTCGTAGCATTCTCCCTTCGGTAGTGAATTACTCAAACGAAGAGACCAAGGTTGGTTATGCTGCTCATGAGTTAGCAGAGCAAGATCCTGAAAATACAATCATCTCCATTAAGCGATTGTTAGGTCGTTCTTTGAAAGATATTCAAAGTCGATACCCTACATTGCCGTACCAGTTTGAAGAAAGTGATAATGGGCTTCCGTTATTGCATACCAAGCGTGGTGCGAAAAACCCGATTCAAGTGTCAGCCGATATTCTAAAAGTCCTAGCCAAACGCGCAGAACAAACACTGGGTGGTGATCTTGCTGGGATCGTCATCACTGTCCCTGCTTATTTTGACGATGCTCAACGAGCAGGCACCAAAGATGCCGCAAATCTGGCTGGCTTACATGTCTTACGCTTACTCAACGAACCGACAGCCGCCGCACTGGCTTA
>NZ_JBNGCJ010000852.1:0-4323 GCF_049974785.1 Vibrio genomosp. F10 str. 9ZD137 | reverse complement strand
AGCCAATGATGCAGCCGCGGCGACAAAGATACCCACACCAATGACTAAACCTAGATTAGACTCTAATCCCAGATTACCCGCAGCCGCAATTGGCCCTGGAGTTGGAGGAATGAAGGTATGCGTAGCATAAAGACCGGCAGCCAAAGCCACACTCATAGCAACGCTGGACGTCTTTAAACGATGAGATAAAGACTCTTTCAATGAGTTAAGAATCACGAAGCCCGAATCACAAAAAACAGGAACGGAAACAATGTAACCAATGATCGTCATGGTCAGTGTTGGGTATCGCTCACCCAATACTTTAATAACGGTGTCTGCCATGGTGATAGCAGCGCCGCTTTTTTCTAGTATCACACCAATGATGGTACCGAGGACAATAACAAGGCCAATATAGCCGAGTATTCCACCAAAGCCTGATGCGATGGTTTTCGCAATGCTATCAGCCGGTAATCCGTAGGCAAAAGCAGCAATAAATGCGGCTAGAATCAACGATAAAAATGGGTGTAATTTATATTTGGTTGTAGAGAGGACGATGAATGCTATCACCCCCAATAGTATGAGAACTAGGGTCATGGTAATTCCTTTTCGTTATGTAATTTGTATCCAGTACTTATGACTGCCGATACTGGGTTTGCCTGTAGGGGACGTCGCTATTATCAAACGAACTCCGTCACTTTCCTTTGGGCAAGTTTACAAATTATTCACACTATCAATATTTGCTTATTGTGCACACGCACAATTATCAGCCGAGTATCACTGACTTTTCAGAGCGAGATAGAGTTCAATAGACTCATCTAACCTATTGATATTTAACCCTGTAATTTCTTCAACCCTGTCTAGCCGATACCTCAGTGTATTTCTATGAATATGTAATAAACGACAAGTTCGAGCTAAATCACAATCTTGAGAAAAATAGCAATTGAGGGTTTTAATCAATACTCCCTTGCTGTCTTTTTCATTCAATCTATTGATTGGAGCCATCAATAATTCTTTTTTCCAAGCGTCCTGTTTTATGCTGCTTATAAAGACAGACAGCTTGTGATCATCAAAAAACAGAGTACTTTGGGCCGTCGGTACACTGGAATCCAATGTGGCTTTCGCCGTTTCATAGGATCTCGCGAGGCCAAGTAAGCCAGGGAAGTAACCGCCAACAAATATCTGGATGGTAAAATCACACTCTTTTTTGGCCCGTCTAGCCAGCTTTTTGACTCGTTCTTTTTCCGCGTCTATACACCACTGATCCTCTTTAATCGTAATGGGTTTTAGGACGACCACCTCATTTTGGGATACAGAAACAATACCGACGATATTATCTCTGGCGGGGTACTCCAATAAATCAACGAGCTTTTGCAACTGCTCTTGTGTCACCGATTGATTCGGCCTTGGGACCACTTTAACCAGCGCCGCCACTCGCGGTTGGGTAAGGTCCAAATCCAAACGCGCTGCAATCGACATCAGTTGATTGTCACTTAAACTCGACCCTTCAATCAGTTGGCTTAGCAGCTCTTCACGGTGTCGATTGTTCCATTGCATCTGCGCCATCATTGCAGCTTGTTCAATGATTAACTCAGCCGTCATTTGAACCAGTTCACCAAAACTTCTCACATCATCTGGGACACCAGAAACCCCCACCACGCCGATGACTTGATCCTGATACAGGATGGGAAAGTTGATCCCCTCTTTTACACCATTCAACGTACTTGCTACTGTTTTATTTATTTCTACGGTTCGATTGTCATGAATCGCTAACAGCGCTCCTTCATGAGTACGATGCAATCGAGCCGGATCGCTTGAACCGATGATTTGCCCATTTTCATCCATTACGTTGACAGGGTATTGAATGATCTTACTGGCTCTTTCTACAATCTGACGTGCGATCAGTGAATTTAACTGCATGGTGGAAGCTCTTAAGGTTAACCAACATTCAGTATATCCAAACTGCGCTTATGTTTTTGTACTGAATAGAAAATATTCCAACCCACTCTTATTTCTTTTTGCGTTTCACCTCATTTTCATCCGCATGCATAAGGCAAGTGACGAGGCCCTAAAATATTGCTAACGTAATGCAGCCATGCCTTTTTACCTTCGTATTTCCTAGAGGAACTTTATGTTCGAGCAAGTGATTAATATCTTATTCCCCGTCTTTGCTCTTGCGTTCGTTGGCTTTGCTGTCGGTCGATGGTTAAAACCAGATTTCAAACCGATCAATCAAATCAACATGAGTGTTTGTATCCCCGCATTAGTATTTGCCTCGCTGGCAACCATGCCTCTCGATACAGAACAGCTCCCCCTGATTTACGCCTCTTTGGTTGCGATCCTGGTACCGGGCCTACTCATGATTCCGATCTGTAAATACATGGGCCTAAATTTCAAAGCGTGGGCACCGCCTCATATGTTTCGTAATAGTGGTAATCTGGCCATTCCACTTTTTACTTATACCTTTGGTGATGTGGCTTTAGCTCCTGCGGTTTTACTGTTTGTCATGTCGGCCTGTGTTCACATTAGTATTGGCTTAGCACTGCTTAGCAAGGGGAATCCTTTCAAGCAAATATTCTCCATGCCTGTGTTTTTAGCGGCCGCACTGGCGATGTTTCTCAATCTATCAGGGATCGTTGTTTGGAACCCACTCATCGAAGCCACTTCACTTCTAGGGCAAGCCGCAGTTCCCATTATGTTGCTATCGCTTGGTTCTCAAATGGTTAACCTGCGTTTAAGTGGGCTTAAAATCGGATTGCTCAGTACGCTTCAATCTATCGCGACTGGCGCGGTCGCATTTGCAATTATTTACTGGTTGATCCCACTGCCAACGCTTCACCTGCAAATGATGGTGCTATTTACCATGCTTCCGCCAGCTGTGATGAACTATCTCTTTGCGGAAAGGTTTGAAGTTGAACCTGATAAGGTTGCGTCGATGGTTTTGTTTGGTAACTTTCTCAGTGTGGCCACGTTACCCTTGCTGCTGATTTTTGCGCTCTCCTTGTAAATTTTCACCGAGGCTGGCGGAACTTCAGTTACAGGGGGCTAGAAAGAAAGGGAAGGAAAGTACAAATAATGAAGAAGATAAATGAGCAAACAGCCGCTGTTTGTCCGTTGAACGAATCAGACGTAACGACGGCTTGATTACGTGCAGGAAAAGTAAACATTAGAGGGGTAAGGGAAGCGACTAGCTGCGAATATACGTCAGTAACTGCTGACTCAATCGACCCAGAGATCCCGCCGCTGGATGGGTATACGAAAAAGTACGGATACCATAAATACCCATGACTAAAAACTGCGACAATTCCTCGCAATCTTTGCCTTCGGATATTTCTTTATCTTGCTGAGCTTGGCGGAGTTTTTCAGTAAAGGCTTGCTGCCAATCATTGAGCATTTTACTGATGATGTTTTCAACTTCTTCGTCTTGGTCGGCCAATTCATTCAAGGCCTTCTGCAGCAAGCAGTGCTTAATTTGAGCTCTTTCACACTCTTCTACTACGCTACCAAGGTAGGCTTCCAACCCCTCCATGATGGTATTTTTGCTGTCGAACACAGCCATAAATTCAGTGTTTCTTTCTAAACGGTATTGATTAAGCGCAGCAACCAACAGTCCTCGTTTATTTTCAAACGCACAATAGATTGAGCCTGGGTGCAACCCTGTGGCTTTTTTCAAATCTTGCATACTGGTTTTACTGTAGCCCTTACTAATAAAGGCATCCATTGCTGACCGTAATACTTTTTCTCGATCAAACTCTGCACTGCGCATATTCGTTCTCACCTTTTCTAACTGTCGCTCATACTACCCTATTTTGAACAATCATTCAAAATAGTACTTGAATGATCATTCAACTTGGTCTAATTTGAATGGGCATTCAAGAAATAGACACTCAGACCATAAGGATCAGCATGGAAAACCTATTTGAACCGCTCAGCCTCAACAATACGATTACACTGAAAAACCGTATATTAATGGCACCACTCACTCGTTGTATGGCTGATGAAAACTTAGTCCCTACCCAACAAATGGTGGATTACTATGCTCGCCGTGCTGACACTGGACTGATCATTTCTGAAGCAATCATTATTCGACCAGATGGGCAAGGCTATCCAAATACACCTGGGCTATTTAGTGAAGACCAAATTAGCGGTTGGAAAAAAGTCACCGATGCCGTTCATAGCAATGGTGGAAAGATTTTTGCTCAACTTTGGCATACCGGGCGTGTTGCACACCCTCATTTTTTCGATGGCGACTTTGTATTGGCCCCCTCTGCCATTGCGGTTGACGGATCAGTACCCCGAATGCGTGAACTCACGTACACCGTACCAAAACCAGATCGGAAGAGCGGT
>NZ_JBNGCJ010000851.1:0-564 GCF_049974785.1 Vibrio genomosp. F10 str. 9ZD137 | reverse complement strand
TTTGCCGCTTAGCAGAGCGTTAGCCCACACAAGGATGAAAAGAAGTATGAAGATAAGAAACGAGAAAGTATCTGACTATTCAAGAATTGAAGAAATAACGAAGCTAGCTTTCGTGGGTAAACCGTACGCGTCAGGTACAGAGCAATATTTATCGGAAAAGTTGCGAGAGAATGACGCTCTATCTTTGTCATTGGTACTTGAAAATGAGGGAACAGTGGTTAGGCATTTAGCTCTCTCACCAATAAAAATTGATGGTCTCAATGGTCCATACTTTGGCCTTGGGCCACTTGCCATACTTCCTGAAGCTCAAGGAAAGGGATATGGCACTGCGTTGCTAAACTCAGCCTTAGAGTATTTAGCCGAAAATAATGCGAAGTGTTGCGTTTTAGTCGGAGACCCAAATTATTACTCTCGTTTAGGCTTTGAAATTGAGTCAGCTCTAACATATCAGGGAGCACCTACGGAATATTTCCAGGCAATTTGGTTTACAAAAGAAAAGCTAGTAGGTGAAGTTGAATTTCATGAAGCTTTTGAGTAATGGGCTAACAAGCAATTTAAGAGGGA
>NZ_JBNGCJ010000850.1:0-1688 GCF_049974785.1 Vibrio genomosp. F10 str. 9ZD137 | reverse complement strand
CCGCTCTTCCGATCTTTGCCATCGATCTCAAACAACATACCATTGAGGTAATAGCGGACATCTTGGTTGGCCATTGAAAACTGTGTTTTTTCAATCAAACCTTTTAACTCAGCTTGAGTCAGCGACACCTCGACATCACTTTGCCAATCTTCAATGTTAGGAAAATCATTCGCTGGGAGTGTCGCTAATGAGAATCGGCTTCGACCAGAGCGAACCTGTACTCGATCTGCGTCTAAAACAACCGTAATAACCGAGCTATCTGGCAGTCCGCGGCAGATATCGAGAAATTTACGCGAAGGAACGGTAATGCTGCCCGCTTCAAAGTCACCTTCTAATGTCACTCGGCTAACCAATTCCACTTCTAAATCGGTTGCTGTCATGGAAAGAACATTATCTTCAACTTTGAGCAACAAGTTACCTAATATAGGCAATGTTGGGCGTCCACCTAAAGCACCTGACACTTGCTGAAGTGGCTTAATTAAATGGCTACGTTCAATGGTAAATTTCATATCTAACTCTTAACGGTAGTTTGGCGCGATGCCTGTGTTCTTTTATATATAGATAAAATAATCAAGTCTTGGAAATTAAGAAGATAATGTACGAATCAAATTCGAGTAATCTTCTTTTATATCGTGACTCTCTTCTCGAAGCTGAGCAATCTTGCGGCATGCATGCAATACCGTCGTATGGTCTCTGCCACCAAATGCATCACCAATCTCAGGTAAACTGTGATTAGTGAGCTCTTTCGCTAACGCCATCGCCAGTTGACGAGGACGAGCAACCGAACGAGAGCGTCGCTTCGACAATAGATCAGCGACTTTGATTTTATAATACTCAGCCACGGTTTTTTGAATATTGTCGATCGTGACCAACTTTTCTTGCAGCGCTAATAAATCACGAAGTGCTTCGCGAACGAAATCAATGGTAATTGGGCGACCGGTGAAATTCGCATTGGCGATAACACGGTTGAGTGCCCCTTCCAATTCACGAACATTAGAACGTAAGCGTTTCGCAATAAAGAACGCCACTTCATCGGCAAGGTGAATTTGATGGTCTTCCGCTTTCTTCATCAAAATAGCCACTCGAGTTTCTAGCTCTGGTGGTTCGATCGCAACAGTTAACCCCCAACCAAAGCGAGATTTCAAGCGATCTTCGACCCCATTGATCTCTTTTGGGTAGCGATCAGACGTCAAAATGATCTGCTGATTTCCTTCTAATAATGCATTGAAGGTATGGAAGAATTCTTCTTGGGATCGTTCTTTATTAGCAAAGAATTGAATGTCATCGATCAGCAGCGCATCAACGCTGCGATAATAGCGTTTAAATTCTTCAATCGCGTTATTTTGCAGGGCTTTTACCATATCTTGCACAAAACGTTCTGAGTGCATATAAACCACTTTCGCATTGGGTTTATTATCCACAATGGCATTACCGACCGCGTGCAATAAGTGCGTTTTACCCAAGCCTGTACCACCGTACAAAAACAAGGGGTTGTACGCTGAGCCTGGATTATCCGATACCTGTCGGGCAGCCGCTAAACCCAGCTGGTTCGATTTACCCTCTACAAAATTATTAAACTTGTGCTTAGGGTTCACATTTGAGCGATGGTTAATGTCCGCCAGGGTGCTCGGTTCGTCATCCCAGGTTTTATGCACGGGTTTACGCGCTTGTAGACGCGCAGGAGCAGA
>NZ_JBNGCJ010000849.1:0-6120 GCF_049974785.1 Vibrio genomosp. F10 str. 9ZD137 | reverse complement strand
TCTGGTACAGGCTCTAGATTACAGCCAATCAAACGACCCGTTGCCGCTTTTATTTGCGCTATTGACATGACTTCTTCAGGATCTTCTGAAAGGATTTTTATCGCGGGCTTCATGACGTCTAGGCAATTCAATGTGATCATATCCGCCCCAAAAGCCGCCGCAATCTCTGCACCTGAAACCACATCGATAGGTGGGGCTATTGCCACCACATTTTCCACCATGATGGTGCGACCTTCAGAGTTCTGAATGCTGTCGACAATATCTTGACGAGAAGCATTACGGACATCTTCAGCGGTAAAATCAAATATGCGCTTCTTCATAACTTCTAACCTTGTTCAGTTTGTGGTGAATAGCAACAATTTCTTCAGCAAGTTCGCGGCAAAGCATCGTTGTCATAATGTGGTCTTGAATGTGAGTCAGAATTAACGTCATAGTGACTTTGCCCGCACCTTCATCAAACCCAATCAGTGCGGTTTGTGATTTGTGAACAGCGGTCAGTGCTTCATCGCCACTTTTAAGCAGTTGTTGAGCTTGCTGAAAATGGCCTTTTCTCGCCGTCATCATGGCTTCCATAAAGGCAGAGCGAGCTTCGCCAACTTGACACAGCAATGTCATGAGAAATTCTTCAGTTATGTCCTCACTACTATCAATTTTGACATTCATTGAGGTTTCCTTCTTTTGCGTTGTTTTGGGTGCTTTCAGACAGTGCGTTTTCTTCTTTAAGTAGCTGCTTTTCATGTACTTTCATAAATGGATAGAAAACAATCGAACTGACGACGATACTGCTTAAAACGACCAGTGCAGCGGTTCCGGAATTGGTGGCGATGATGGCACCAATCGGTGCTGGCATCGTCCATGGTGGAATAGCAATAATTTTTGAGACAAGGCCAGCTTTGAACGTAAACCAAACGATGGTGGTATTAATGGTAGGGGCGAGTAGCCAAGGAATGAAGTAGATAGGGTTCATTACAATGGGGGTACCGAAAATGACTGGCTCGTTAATGTTGAATGTGCCAGGAATAATCGACATTTTACCGATGGTTTTAAGCTGAGTTGCTTTCGATCGCATCATGAGTAAGACGAGCCCCCATGTACCGCCTGCACCGCCGACAAAGATAAAGAAGTCCATCACTGGGTTAATGAATATCGCGGGTAAAGGTTCACCTGCTGCTAGAGCGTCTTGGTTTAAGCCTAAGTTTATCAATAGCATAGGTCCGATAATGCCACCCACGACTGAACCACCGTGAATGCCACTAAACCAAAGGAGTTGAACCAATAATACAGCCAGTAAACAAGCCACATAACTGTCTGATGCCAATACTAAAGGTTGGAACAACGTCATAATAGCGTCAGGGATCTTCATACCATGCTGAGCAAGGTAAACGTTCACCGACATGATAATAATGGAGATAAAGACAATCGGAATAAGAAGATCGAACGACGCAGAGATCTTCGGTGGCACCGCTTCTGGCATCTTGATTCGAATATTGTATTTGATCAGGAGCCTTTGCATTTCTGGAACAAATAGACCGCAAATTATCGCGGTAAATGCCCCTGTTCCGCCGAGGAATGCACCGGGTAGTACTCCGCCAATCTCAACGTTCACCATAGGTGCAGCCGCTAATAAAAAGGCGAACATGGAAAGCATCCCCGTGTTCATTGGGCGCAATTTATACGCTTCCGCCAAACTAAAGCCGATACCGAATGAAGCATAGAGCGCGAAGATTCCCATACTTAGCTGGAATGGCGTCAGAATGTTCTCTTTTCCTATTAGGTCGATGAGACCATGCCAACCATCAAAGAAGAAATTCCCCTCAGAAGGCGGAAACGCTAAGACTAATAATAATGAGCCAACAATGAGAAAGGGCATTGTGGAGACAAATCCATCTTTAATGGCATTAATGTGTTTTTGTGCAGAGATCTTGCCTGCCGCCGGAGCGACAACCGTCTCTACAAAACTCAGTACTTTATCAAATATTGCCATTTTGCTAACTCTCCATAGTTTCTTTGGTTTGATAGAGCGTAATCGCTTGCTCTAAAACAGCATCGCCCTTTAACATCCCGTAGTTCATCATATCGATCAGCGCACACCCCTTATTGAGCTCGTTCGCTATTCGCTTAAATTCTTCATATTTGAACTTGACCTGAGGAGCAATCAAGCACACATCGCTCCATTTAATGCAGTCGTCAAATTCTGAAATAGAGTGCGCTGAGATCTCACACTCTATTCCTTGTTCCATCGCCGATTTTTCCATTTTACTGACGAGCATGCTTGTCGACATACCTGCCGCACAACATAAAAATATCTTCATACTGCCTTCCCTTAATTATTCACTTACCCGTTACAATAAAAATGTAACCGGTTTCAGTAACCGGTTACATATATACACGATAAATCATTCGGATGAATACCATGGGTATTAAATATGCTACGCATGTCTAATTTTTAGCCAGCATTAGTTCGATAAAACATTGATGATAAAAGTATCAATTTGGTTGGGTTGTTGATTAAGTGAGCACTTCGAACGGTAAGGGGAGTGGCAGGATATCGAGAAAGCGACGTTTAAAAACACGCCCTAGTGACTAAAGTGTATCGTTCACTAGGGGGAGTGGCGTCTGATTAAGGCGTGAAGAGATCTGTTGAGTCTCGAACGATCAGTTGCCCTTGGATCACTTCAGATTCAAATAACGTGTGTCCTTCAATAAGCTTTTGAGCCACTGACATAGCCTGAGCCATGATCGCTTGAATAGGGATTTCAACCGTTGTTAAAGAAGGCGTTACGAAAGCGCTGCAGGGATCGTTATCAATACTAATAATGGAAATGTCTTTGGGGACCGACATTCCCTGTTCAGAAAACGCCTTAATACAACCGATAGCAATATCATCAGATGCAGCAACGATAGCACTGGTGAGGCTTCCTTTAGATAAGAGTGCTTTTCCTGCTTGGTATCCTTCAATAAAGCCAAATTCACAAGGGTGTTGGTAAGATTCAATCTTTGTTGTTGTGTGTTGGTTTATTGCCAACGTGAAGCCTTGAGAACGAGATGTGGATGTTGGTGTACTTGGCGTTGGGCCTAGGTAAGTAATGCTTCGGTGACCTGATTCGACTAGGTGATCGACGGCCATTTTAACTGCGTGTTGCTGATCAAAAGAGATAGAGTAACCCGCATTCTCAGGCAATTGCCTACCGACATTCACTATCGGTATGTCAATAGATTGGTTAAGCGCGGTTATTTGATCACTGGATAACATACGGCTATACAGCACAATCACATCGCATCGTTTTTCAACAAGCGAATGAACCGCCTTTAATTCACTTTCAGCTTGATTATGACCATCCGCAATTAACAGTTGTTTGCCCATGAGATCGGCACTCACTGATGCCTGTTTAAGCAAAATACCAAAATAGCTGCCCGTAAAGTCTGAAAGGACCAAACCTATGCTGTTTCCACTTTTAGTGGCCAAGGCTTGTGCGACTGAGCTGGGCTTATAATTGAGTTCTTGCATGACAGATTTTACTAATTCTCGCGTGCTTTCTTTGACTTGCCCAGTGCCATTGATCACACGAGAAACTGTCGCCTTAGATACACCAGCAATGCGAGATACATCTGAAATTGTTGTCATCCATGCCTCTTGAAACCATTATTTGAACACAGAAGATACCAGATTTATGTTTTGTTAGAGAAGCGCTAGAGCCAATTTTTTAGCATCACTTGCGATTTTTGATTTTGGTGAAGAACCGCAAGCCGAAGAAGTGAACGAAGAAGTGAACAATGTCGCAATGAGCAAGCAGTGATTACGCAGAGGGTCACCGATAATGAGATCTTGTTAGGCCTTAAATTCGTGCTCACCACGACGTAATGAGTGCTTTAAATAGAGCACTGCGCCCTGAATCGATAAGAGCGCGGTGTTCCACTATGAAAGGTTATAAAATGCCGAGTTTATTTCGCTTTATCGAGTTTACGTGGGCTAAATAGGGATAATAAGAATATCGACCGGTGATTTGTTAATTAGATGCTTTGAATAGGAGACAATATTGCTCCAAAAGTCGTGGTGATGCCCACAAATAAGAAGGTCGACTTTGTGATCAAGGATTGTGTCATGAAGTTTGTCGCTTAAGTCGCCGGTACCGACTAGAAAACTCTGGATAGGGTGGTTTGCATAAGTTTCAAACCCCTTGAGTTGATCAACAGAGTTTTTCTTTAGTGGGATGTCCCCATCATGCGACTGAATGTCGATAAGCTCAGGGTAGATTTCACCGTGGGTTCCATCGATATGAATAAAAGAAATATTGGCGTCAAACTGTTTGGCAAGGAAAACCGCTCGATCAATAAGAACGTTGCTGTCTTCAGACAATTCAAGTGCGACTAGGATATGTTGGTATTTCATAGCTATTCCCCTTTCTAAGTGACTGAAATAACCATAGCGCTAGGCCGGTTAAATTGATGCGGAAGAGGTCGCAAATTGATGAGATATTGCGCATTTATCTTGTTCGGAATGGAATGTAACAAATCCTACTTGGACTTGTCCTATAAAAAACATAACAATAAACGCCATTTTTGCCATTTTTGCCGTTTACGCCACGAGTACGCTCCAGAAGAAGACAGATTAGCTCTGTGGTCATTTACGGTCTTGTAAAGGACAGTGTTTTGAGCATGTAACGTTCAACCATCGGTTCAGTCAAAGAATTGTTTTCATCCCATTTGCACAGGAACATACATGCCAAAAATCCATTTCGTCGCTCGTTCATTACTGTTTGGACTGCTCTTGCTATTTTCTAGTGTGGTCATGCTTCCTTTAAAAGCTCAGGCTGAAGTCCAAGCTCAAAACCTAGCTCAAAACCAAATTCAAACACAGCAAACGGATACGGGTTGGTTGCAAAACCCCAATCATCCGCCTGTTAAGACGCGCTTCGCGGTTACTGGGCAGGTCAATCAATCACAAAACACCGTTGAGGGTTTTCTTGAAGTCAAACTGAGTGATGACTGGAAGACTTATTGGCGAAGTCCTGGAGAGGGCGGGATTAAACCGAGTATGACTTGGAGTCAGTCAGATAACATTAACGATGTTGATTGGTTATGGCCTTATCCTCAGCGTTTCAGCGTGTTGGGTATTGACACGTTAGGGTACAAAGAACGGGTGATCTTTCCCATTACGCTTCATGTTGATGATGTGAAATTTCCCGTCACATTCAGGGCGAACTTAACGCTGTCATCCTGTAAGACCGTTTGTGTATTGACGGATTATCCATTTGAACTCACCTTCGTACCATCAGAATTGTTGCTGTCTGATGATGCGATGCATACCTATGCCCAGGGGCTAAGTCAGGTGCCTAGAGTTTCTCCTTTAGTACAGGAAGTGAGCGCTATATGGGATGAAAGTAAGAGTAAGCTTCAAGTTACGGCGATTAAACCATTGGGTTGGAAAGCGGCCAAGGTTTTGGTTGATGGCGATTCTGAAGAGGTTGAAAACACTTCATTCTCAAGGCCCGTGATCCATACCGATGGCGATACGCTAGTCGTGACGTTCGACGTTACGAGTTGGTTAGGCCCCCGTCAATTGGCGGGTGAAGAACTTTTGGTGACCATTGGTGACAAAGACTTTATAACGGAGCTGCCAACCACCATTATCTCAACGGTTATCTCGGATCCAACCCGTGAGATGTCGCTGGAAACGGTGTTCTTGTTTGCGCTTTTAGGCGGGCTAATTCTCAACATTATGCCCTGTGTGCTACCCGTACTGGGCATGAAACTCAGTAGCGTCGTCTATGCAGGAGCTCTTAATCGAGGACAAATTAGACGTCAATTTTTGGCTTCTTCTGCAGGTATTGTGACGTCATTTTTATTGATCGCTTTGTTTTTAGCTGCATTAAAACTGACGGGCAGCGCAATAGGATGGGGAATCCAGTTTCAAAGCGGTTGGTTTATTGGTGCAATGGTGCTGATCACGGGGCTGTTTGGTGCCAATATGTTGGGTCTGTTCGAGTTCCGATTATCCTCTAATACTCATACTTGGTTGGCGTCCCAAGGTGACAACTCGTATATTGGCCATTTCACTCAAGGCATGTTCGCCACACTACTGGCAACACCCTGCTCTGCGCCTTTCCTGGGAACGGCGGT